>JAAYFZ010000379.1 GCA_012727965.1 Clostridiaceae bacterium | reverse complement strand
GTCTGACATAGGCGGCGCGTCTTCATCAGAAAACTGCGGGTAATTATAATCGTCATCTTCCTCTTGTGTATCAGCAGATGTAGATTTGTCGGTTGCAGTTGCAGACTGAGGAATTTCCTCTACTGCGGCTGAAACGTCAGCTGCTTCAACAATTGGGTTTTCCGACTCAGCAGCTTCTTTAGTTATAGTTGGCGCAGCCTCCTGTACAGGTGATGGTTCAGAAACGGTGGCAACAGGTTCCGGCTGAGGGGCAGCCGCTTGCGGAATCTGTACCTGCGGCTGCTGTTGTGGCTGTGGTAAGTAAGTCTTATCTATATTAAGTTCGCTGTTTTTCGCGATAATACGAATCAATCCTACTTCAAGCGAGGTTCTGGCATCACTCGACCAACGTAGCTCAGAGCCTATTTCTGAGAGTTCTTCAATAAGTTTGATAACAAGTTTATAGCCAGTCTGTGCAGACAGCTGTTTCATCTGGACTATTGTCTGATCAGTAGCCTGAATCAACTTCTCAGGTGTGGCTGAAACCTGGCAGATCAAAAGGTTTCTAAAAAACTGAGCCAGATCACTGATGAACCTGGCGAGATCACGTCCGCCCATCACAAGTTCGTCGATGCCAGCCAGCAGATCGCTGATCCTGCCGTTGATAACCGCTGCACCCATATTCAGCATGAAATCATCCTGGGTTATTCCTGCCAGTGCAAGAACATCGTTACGCTCAATTTTTCCAGGTATGCTGGCTCTTGCCTGATCAAGCAGACTGATTGCGTCGCGCATTGCGCCATCGGCGAAGGCGGATATTGCCTCTACTGCATCATCGGTCAGATCGATACCGTCAGCCGCAGCGATTTCTCTAAGTCTTGCTGTTATGCCATCAAGAGGAATTCTGCGGAAATCATAGCGCTGACAACGCGAGAGTATGGTTGCAGGCAGTCTATGAGGTTCGGTCGTTGCCAAAATAAATACTGCATGTGCAGGTGGTTCTTCAAGTGTTTTCAACAGTGCGTTGAAAGCTCCTGTAGAAAGCATGTGAACCTCGTCTATTATGTAAACCTTATATTTTGCGAGAGAAGGCATGAAAACTACTTCGTCACAGATACGTCTTATGTTGTCGACACTATTATTTGAGGCGGCATCCATTTCAACTACATCCATCAATGATCCGTCAAGTATACCTTTACAAATCTGGCACTGATTGCAGGGATTACCATCCTGCGGATCGAGACAGTTGATCGCTCTTGAGAAGATTTTCGCAAGTGTTGTTTTGCCTGTGCCTCGTGTGCCGCTAAACAAATAAGCATGAGCAATCTGTTTGTTTTTGACAGCCTGGCGCAGAGCGTAGACCGCTTGTTTCTGCTCAACGACCTCGTCAAAAGTCTTAGGTCTCCATTCACGATATAGTGCCAGATAAGACATGTTGTACCTCGCAAGTGTCATCTTGATTACAATGCAAAGCCGCCATGCCTGACCTGCAACCGACGCAGGCTACCCTGCGGCACATGCGGTTGACCGCTTACCGCTGCTTCCTTCCGGACCTGACGGGGTTCACGGGCCACATCGCACAGGACCAGCGATCGGCTGCAGATCAGACACGGCGGTGACTGTTCGCCGGACCATTATAACATACAAGGTGTTCCTGTGCTACAATGGTTCTGGATTTACAACATCAATAAGTAGTTGCAGGTGAAGTGTATGACTGAACAGACCAAACTTAATCCTCCTCAGACAGCGCAGCTTGTACCGCGCATTAGAGCGGTTTTGGTGCTGATAGCCGGCTCGGCCATATCGGCACTGGCACTGAATGTATTCTTCATCCCGGCGCGTCTAACAATGGGAGGAATTTCTGGTCTTGTCTCAATCATTTATCAGCTAACAGGACAGGGCGAATTACTCCCTTTCGGTATCATGGTCATCATGATGAATATTCCAATCCTTATCATGGGCTGGGTCTACATTGGATCGGGCTTCGTCTGGCGCAGTATAGTTGGCACATTGGCCTACTCTGTCGTTATTGACTTGACCGAACCTGCTATGGCCGGCTGGTATCAGGAATATATTAGACAGCCTTTTTCCGATGGTGTTCCCGATGCGCTTCTGTTCACATTATTTGGTGGTATTCTTTATGGTATCGGCCTCGGCCTGATCTTTCGTGCCGGCTATACCACTGGTGGGACGGACATTATCGCTGTATTGCTCAAGCGCAAAATCAAGCATCTTAGTATTGGCCAGTTTTTATTGGTTATCGATGCAGCTATCGTTATCTTTACGGTCTTTGTCTATCGCAACCATGACGAATCCGCTGTACTGCTGGCCATGTATTCTTTCATCGCCATGTATTTGACCTCAAAGAGTATCGATATCGTCCTTGAAGGCTTCGATTATACAAGAACTGCGTTCATAATATCCGACCATAGTGAGGAAATCGGCAGCAGGGTAATGGATCAGCTACAAAGAGGCGTGACAGCTCTGCATGGTGAAGGTATGTATACTGGCAAAAGCAAAAAGGTTCTGCTCTGTGTCTTATCACGCAAACAAATTCCACTTCTCAAAGCGATAGTCCTCGATATCGATCCAGACGCGTTTGTCATTGTTGGAGAAGCCAGAGAAGTGCTTGGAGAGGGTTTCGGCTCGGCATCAGATCTCCTCTGATTCGACCATCCAACAATATTTATCAGATCATACTGGCAAAAGCAGAGCCGATACTTAAATTCCAGTATCGGCTCATAGTATGTCTATTATACATATTAGCTTTTATATTAAAACAATCCTGTTATCTGACCATCGACAACATCGATCTGTTCTGCTGCCGGTTTTTTCGGCAAACCTGGCATGGTCATAATATTTCCGGTTACAGCCACGACGAAACCAGCACCTGCGGACAGTCGGAGCTCTCTGACAGTAATCTCGAAGCCGGTTGGTCGACCGAGCAGCTGAGGCTGATCAGAAAGACTGTACTGCGTCTTAGCCATACAGATCGGCAGGTTCTCATAGCCCTGAGCTACGATTGCTGCCAGCTCTTTTTCCGCAGAAGCGGTCAGGACAGCTCTGTCAGCACCATAGATATCACATGCTATCTTATTTATCTTATCTTTGATAGGCATTTCTGTTTCATAGAGGAAACGAAAATCTGCCTTCTGCTGTTCCAGAGTTTCGACTACAGCTTCGGCAAGTTCGCGGCCTCCTTCACCACCATGTGTGAATACTTCAGACAATGCCAGCTTGGCGCCGCTTGCGGCACAGGCTTCGCGAACGATCGCTATTTCAGCGTCAGTATCAGTGTGGAAGCGGTTTAGAGCGACAATACAAGGCAGACCGAAACTAGCGATATTCTCCAGGTGCTTCTCCAGATTGACAAGCCCTGCCTTCAAGGCTTCCGTATTCTCTACGGCCAGCTCGCCTTTTGCCACGCCTCCATTATATTTTAATGCTCTTATAGTAGCGACAAGAACAACGGCGTCTGGTTTCAGGCCGCCGACACGGCATTTGATATCGAAGAATTTTTCCGCGCCCAGATCAGCGCCGAAACCTGCTTCTGTAACTACTATATCGGCAAGCTTAAGACCAAGCTGAGTAGCTCTCAGGCTATTACAGCCATGAGCAATATTGGCAAAAGGCCCGCCGTGCATGATTGCAGGTGTATGTTCAAGTGTCTGAACCAGATTTGGCTTCAAGGCATCTTTTAGCAGAGCTGTCATAGCACCGTCTGCATTCAGTTGTCCTGCGGTAACCGGTTCATTATTATAAGTGTAGGCAATTACGAT
>JAAYFZ010000378.1 GCA_012727965.1 Clostridiaceae bacterium | reverse complement strand
GTATGACTATTACGCGAAATTCAATACCTGGTCAGTAATTGTGGCAACCTTGGCTCAGGTAACTTATTTTGTTTCAGACTGCCAGCTGTTCGATAGAATTGCCTGGGAGACTCTGTTGCCTAGAGTATTCATGCTGTTTCCGCTTGCCATTTTTATATTGATAAGCAGGCGAGTGAATGATTACAGAATAATGGTACCGCTTTCTTATTTGATGATTCATGGCATTATGTGGTGTACCATATGGGCAATCTACTATTTGCCTATCAAACAACATGCCAGTGAAGGCTTCATAATTATGCATCTCATGTTCTTCGCTATAGGTTATAGTGCGTCTTTTGTGACAAGTACGATCGCGCATAGCCTGGTAATCGCTAATATTATTGTTTCGCATCAGTTCAACCATTACGAAAACTTCGATTTGATGCTGTCGCTTGGCATACCCTGTATGGTTGCGGTTTGTGCTGTAAACTTCATCATGGGAAAAGTCTACCTCGACCACTACAATACGAAGAATCAGTTAGAGACCCTCATTACCATGGATCCGCTGACACAGGTTTTCAATAGAAATAAGATCGATGACATTGTAACCAATGATGGCAAAAGACTTGCCTATTCATCGGACATAGATGTAGCTGTTATGGTTATAGATATAGATCTCTTCAAGAACATTAATGATACTTATGGCCATGAGGAGGGCGACAGGGTCATTGTCTTTATTGCTGATACAATTAAGGAAAGTGTTCGTAGCATTGATATCATCATACGATGGGGTGGTGAGGAGTTCGTGGTCATATTGCCAGGCTGTTCGCCAGAAAATGCCAGGAATCAAGCTGAAAAAATCAGATCAGCAGTCGAGAACTCACCTGATAACAAACGTAATGTTACGGTATCTATTGGCTTATCGATGTATAAACATGATAACTTCCTTCATGCTGTAACAGATGCTGACAAAGCATTGTATGCGGCTAAGGAAAGCGGACGCAATAAGGTTATATTTCATGAGAATATGGGAGAAAACTATGGAACAAAGAGTGATAGAGCTTAAGGGATTATTAAAAGAGTTGATAGATGGTGTAGAACCAGCTGATGTGCTAGGACGGTTTTCCGTGGATTTTGGATCATTAGATCCTTTGGAGCTGGCAGCTGCTGAGGAGCTTTTGGCTGCTGAGGGAACTTCGCTTGGTGAGATTCAGCGGGCGAACGAGCTGCATACAAATCTGACAGCAGCGAGAATTGCAAAGAAAGAGCCTTCTGATAGAATCGATTTGATTCCAGGCCATCCCGCTTACGTATTTCTTGGAGAGAATGAAGGTCTAAGTAAATTGATTTCCGATAAGCTTGATCCTGATCTTCGAAAGTATCTCAATTCACTTGAAGAGAAGGATAGGCTGGATCTGGAAGCTGATGCAGAAGAATTAATAAATATAATCAAGCATTATGATCGTAAGGAGAACTTGCTGTTTCCATATTTGGAACGAGCAGGTATAACAGTTCCGCCGCAAGTCATGTGGGGAGTGGACGATGTAATTCGTGATTTGCTCAGACTTTTTGTCAAGGCTATTAAGCAAACTCCTGTAATGCCTAAGCGAATTGAAATGATCTATGAGAGACTGATTCCTCAGCTGGAGAGTATGGTAGTCAAGGAAAGAGATATTTTGATTCCAATGCTTGACCATCATATGACTGAAAGAGATTGGGAGTTAGTTGCTCAGGAGAGCAGCATTATTGGCTATGTTTTTAATAAGGGCATCGAGGGTGCTTCCAACTCGGATGCGATGACCTGGCTTAAGCAACAGAGCGGAGAAAGCATATCTGCAATTGAGACTGATACCGCTGCTGTTTCTGGACGTGTAATAATGCCTAGTGGTGATATTACAATTGATCAATTGACCGCTATGCTTAATACGCTGCCAACGGACCTTACTTATATTGATAGTGATAATGTCGTAAGGTATTATTCCGAAGGTAAACATCAGGTTTTTACGCGAACACGAACAATAATCGGCAGAGATGTTTTATTATGCCATCCACCTCAGCTTATTCCAAAAATAAAGAAGCTATTGGAAGAATTTCGATCTGGTGCCAAAGATTATGAAATCGTACCTGTAAAAATCGGCAGCAAGCTTAATCTTGTAAGATATTACGCTGTTAGAAATGAGCAGGGCGAATATATGGGTACTGTAGAGGTTACTGAGGAAATGTCTGAGATACTTGAGCTGATCGAGAGTAGAACAGGATCAAATAAATAACCTGATAGCCGCGATAGCTGTCATTATCAAAATGATAATGCGGAAGGTTTTCTCGTTTATTTTCTTCAGTGTCCATATTCCAAGCTTAATGCCGACAAATACAATAGGCGATAAAATAAATGCCAACAGCATATCTCTCCAGTCAACACTGCGCCAGATGAAGAGCTGTACGGGCAGCTTAAGTAGATTTACGATCATGAAGAAAACAGCAGATGTGCCAAGAAAGCTGCTCTTGGACAAGTTCCTGGCCAGCATGTAGACCGCGAATATTGGACCGGCTGCATTTCCAACCATCGATGAGAATCCGCTTGCTGCACCTGTGAAGGTGATCAGAAGCGGATTTTTCGGCAGTTTGAAGCTGCTGCCGCGATATTGCTGATAGATCATTAGCAGAAGGCAGATCAAAACCAACACAGCTATGGAATACTTAAATTGCTTATCGTTAATGAAACTGCCGGTCAAAGCTCCCAGAATGATGCCGATTGCTGCTGCTGGCAGCATTATACGTATTTCATGCCAGTTCGCACCGTGTCGATATTCCTTAACCGCGAAAACATCGCCAATAATGAAGAATAACAGCATCATGCCTGTCGACTGCCTGGCACCTAGAACAGTTGCCAGAAGTGGTATGGCCATCATGATAGTACCGCTAAGTCCTGATTTGCCAATACCTACAAGCAGTCCTACCACGATTATTACTATCAGCTGAACAATATTTACTGAGAAAAACTCAAGTATTTCCATAACATGAAAACTCCAATCACATTGTACAATGGCATCTATTTTATCCTTGTTAAGCCAAAAAGCACAACATTTTTGGCTTAGGTCTGGTTTATTCAATATCTTATCCTTATAATTTTTAGTAGTTCAATTAGTTTAGGATACTTTATGACAAAAAGCAGTTCAATGGAGGACTAAAAAATGATCATAGGAATTCCCAAAGAGATCAAAGTACAGGAAAACCGAGTCGGAATGCCGCCAGCAGGAATCGATGCATTGGTAAAAGCCGGACACACGTGCTTCGTCGAGAAATCAGCGGGAGTAGGAAGCAGCTTCGAAGATATTGAATACATTGAAGCTGGTGCGAAAATCCTTGATACTGCAGCAGAAGTATATGCTGCCTCAGATATGATAGTTAAGGTAAAAGAGCCTTTGCCACAAGAATTTGCACTGTTGAAAAGAGGTCAGATAATTTTTACATATTTACACCTGGCACCGGACAAGAAGCTTACTGAGGCGCTTCTAGAGGCCGGGGTCATCGGTATAGCATATGAGACTGTTGAGCTTGCTAATCGATCACTTCCGCTGCTGGCACCAATGAGCGAGGTGGCTGGTCGAATGGCCATCCAGGTTGGAGCATATCTTCTTGAGAAGAGCAATGGCGGCAGAGGAATTCTGCTTGGAGGTGTTTCTGGAGTTGAACCAGCCAAGGTTGTAATTATTGGCGGTGGTAATGTTGGTATCAACGCAGTAAAAATGGCAGTTGGTTCAGGTGCTCAGGTAACAGTTTTTGATGTAAGCGGTCCCAGACTTGCCTATCTGGATGATCTCTTCCAGGGCAGAGTTGTAACACTCATGTCAAATAATTACAATATCGCCAGGGTAGTAAAAGAAGCTGACCTGGTTGTAGGTGCTGTGTTGATTCCAGGTGCAAAAGCTCCGTGTCTAGTGACTGAAGATATGGTAAGGACCATGAATGCGGGGTCAGTTTTGGTTGATGTCGCTATTGATCAAGGCGGGTCTATAGAAACAATTGATCGAGTCACTACCTTGGATGATCCTTGTTTTGTAAAGCATGGAGTAGTCCACTATTCTGTCGCTAATATGCCTGGTGCTGTTCCACGCACTTCGACCATGGCACTGACAAACGCCACCTTGCCGTATGTTATCCAGCTGGCTGATCTTGGTGCCGAGCAGGCAATGCTTAAAAATGAAGCCCTGAAAAAAGGTTTAAATGTTTACAAGGGTAAGCTGACGCTAAAACCAGTCGCTGAGGTTCAGCAGCTTATATACACATCTGCTGACTCAATATTGAGAGCATTATAATGACACTTGAATCTCAGATCGTGAAACTTTTATTAGATGGCGGAGCCTGTGATGTCGGCATGTCGTCACCAGGCGATGGGCCTGCCGGTCTAGATTATGCTCTTTCTTTTGTAGTACCGTTATCAGATATAATTGTTGATCAAATTGAGGACAGTCCGACATTTTCATACTTTCATC
>JAAYFZ010000377.1 GCA_012727965.1 Clostridiaceae bacterium | reverse complement strand
TGGCTGGATTATTCGGTAAAACGATAGGCATACTCGGGATTGGCGCAATCGGCAGTCAGACCGCAGCTGTTGCCCATGCTTATGGCATGAAGGTTTTGGGACTTAACCGCAGCGGTGCTGTCAGCAGTAATGTCGATAAAATGTATAGAACTGATCAGCTCCATGAATTACTTCCCCAATGTGATTATGTCGTAAACATCTTGCCGCTTACAACTGAAACGAGACATATCCTGGCAAAAACTGAGTTTGAACTTATGAAAGATGATGCTATCTACGTAAATGTCGGACGCGGCGGAACAAATGATACTTCGGCACTTATTTCTGCCCTTGAGAATGGCAAATTAGCTGCTGCTGGTTTAGATGTCTTCGAGATCGAGCCATTGCCATCTGATGATCCGCTCTGGCAAATGGAGCAGGTTATGATTACCGCACACAATGCCGGGATGACCAGAGACTATGTCAACCGCGTCATGGATATACTTACTGCGAATATCGCAGATTATTTGCAAACTGGTATACCTGGCCATAATCTGGTAGATTTAGACAGAGAATATTGATTGCCTAAATACTCAGACTCACGAAAGTCAGAACAAGATGAAGGCATTCAAATCAGATGAAGTAAGGGAAAAATTAGGATGGCAGAATATCGTAGAAGATTTGGCGACAGAGCAGATGGCCGCAGAGTAAGGAACCTGACTCCGTATGACATGGTATCTCCTTATATCATGGTCACCAGAACAGATGCTCAGAACCTGCTGATGGACAAATTTGAAACGAGTGCAGCAGACCGATATATTCGCACCAAGCGCAGGGGCGGCCTGGAGAGATTCGGCATGCAGCATGTGCTCCTGGCTTCATATATCAGAATGGTGTCACAAAAACCTGCTGTCAATCGATTTATATCCGGGCAGAAAATATTCAGTCGGGAAAAAATTGAAGTTAATATGGTGGTAAAAGAAGCGCTGCGCGAAGACGTAAGTGATACAGTCATAAAAATTCTATTTGAGCCTGAGGACACAGCTGCAAAAGTCTATGAACGCTTCGAGGATGCTCTCGGCAAGGCTTTTGCCGATAAGGAAAATGAATTTGACGCAGCTGCCAGAATCATCAACTATATCCCTGGTCTGGTCAAGAAATTTACAGTCTGGTTGCTCAAATTGCTGGACTATTTCGGTCTGCTGCCTGGTTTCCTGTTGAAGGTAAGTCCTTTTCATGGTTCCATGTTTATTACATCGATGGGCTCGCTGGGTATCCCTCCGGTTTTTCATCATCTTTACAGCTTCGGCAATATACCTGTATTTATGGCTTTTGGCGCCAAGCGATATGAGAATGAACTCAGCAAGGCCGGTAATGTTGTCCGCAGAAAATATATCGATTATACCTTTGTGACTGATGAACGTATTTGTGATGGGTTTTATTTTGCGTCGGGACTTAAACTGCTCAGATCTTATCTGGCAGATCCCTTCGTTCTGGATAAGACACCTGAGACAGTTGTTCGTGACATCAGATAATTGAATGTAAGCATACTAAAAATCCCTCTGCCAGCTCTGACAGAGGGATCTGAACAATCATATCTGTTTTTCAGAGGAGTGCCTGCGGCGCTCCTTGCTTCTTTTTACCAGAATAAAATTGAGTACACCAGCATAGATTGCACAGGCAGCTACAGTCAGATATACGAAGACTGAAGACTGAGGAGCCAACCCGACCATGATCAGCAGCGGCAGGCCGACGATGATGGCAACTGAACTGCCTGTAACCAGGTTTAGTGATGCAGGCGTGCGAAAATGCGGATCCGCTTCACGCAGCAACAAAATACCTGTGCTGACTGTCCCGGTCATCATGCCGAATATCGATAGAAGCCCTTCGATTTCAT
>JAAYFZ010000376.1 GCA_012727965.1 Clostridiaceae bacterium | reverse complement strand
GCTGATCCAGTGTTAAATCACCGCTGGGTATTATTACTCTTCCGTCATTGTTATTGTCTGAATCGACAGCTGCGATACTCTGCCCGCTCTGCTGTTGCAGCCAGGACATGGCATCCGAGTTGGAAGCACCCTCTATCCCTCTATTAAAAACATAGCCTATAATGCTGCTCTCCTGAGCAACTAACTCCCAATCTCGTTCAGTCATATGATGGTCTAGCATTGGAATTAAAAAATCTCTTTCTTTGACTACCATGCTTTCCAGCTGAGGAATCAGTCTCTCATAGATCATTTCAATTCGCTTAGGCATTACAGGGACTTGCTTTATAACCTTAGCAAACAGTCTGAGCAAATCACGAATTACATCGTCCACTCCCCACATGACTTGTGGCGGAACCGTTATGCCCGCTTGCTCCAGGTATGGGAACAGCAAATTCTCCTTACGATCATAATGCTTGACTATACTCATTAATTCTTCAGCATCAGCTTCTAGATTTAGCCTATCCTTATCTTCAAGCGAATTGAGATATTTTCGGAAATCAGGATTAAGCTTATCGTTTATAAATTCACTTAGGCCTTCATTCTCTCCAAGAAACACATAAGCGGGATGGCCAGAAATCAAATCGATTCTATCGGAAGGCTCTTTCTTGATAATATTTTTTGCTGTCAGATTTGTATGTAGCTCGTTTGCCCGCTGAATCTCGTCAAGGGGAGTTCCCTCAGCAGCCAATAGCTCCTCAGCAGCTGCCAGCTCCAATGGATCTAATGAACCAAAATCTACTGAAAACCTGCTTCTCACAACACCTGGCTCTACTCCATCTATTAACTCTTTTAGTAATTGTTTAAGCTCTAATATTCTCTTTTCCATATTCTTCTCCCAGATCTTCATGAATGATTACTCTATTACGACCGCTTTCTTTTGCTGCATACAAGGCCATATCAGCATCCGTAACAGCATGAAGGAAGTTATCATGTTTATACATCGATACTCCGATTGATACCGTAACATTGTATTTGTTGTCTGGTGAGTTCTCTACTTCTTTTCTGATATCTTCTGCCTGGTTTTTAGCATTTTCTAGCGAGCAGCCTGGCAGTATAACTACAAACTCTTCACCACCCCATCGGATAATAATATCGATACTGCGAACACTGTTTTTGATAGTATCTGCGGTGAACACAATAACCTTATCCCCTTCTTCATGACCATAGGAGTCATTTATATTTTTGAACAAATCAATATCTATGACCAAAACCGCAACATCGATATCCGCAGGATAGGCAAGTCTTTTGCCATCATTGGTTACAATATCATCTATTTTATTTCGATTGAAGACTTTTGTTAGTGGATCCATAATGATCAATGTCTCGAGTTGATTTTTCGTATTATAGTGGTCGAGATATACTTTTCCCATGATGAAATTCACAGCACAAATTGCTACCATGCAGGGAATTCCGAGCGAAAGCATCAGATCGAAGTTTTCGTAATGGTTGAACTGATGCGATACAACGATATTCAGGATAAGCAGGCTATGAGCAATGGTGCTGGTTAAGAAGGATGCACTGTAACCAATGGCAAAAAACATCAGCTGCATAATAATGAAGCCTTCACTTGCATGCTGCTTGATAGGCAGATAGTAGATCGCCCAAATCGTACACCACATTATTCCGTGTATCATCAGATAAGAGAGCGGAACCATAATCCGATAATCGCTTACTCGCTTACTTATATATAAAAATAACAGCAAAGGCAGAAGCATAAATGTTCTTGGCAATAATGTTTCCCAGGCAAATCTATCGAAGAGTTGACAATCCGACACAAAATAAGTGACTTGAGCCAAGGTCGATATAATGACAGACCAAGTGTTGAACTTGGAATAGTAGTCATACTTCGACTGGAGAAATTTTTTTCTCTCATTTTTATCAAGATTGTACGTTAAACTCATTTCTATCCTCTTTGTCTAAAATAATCTTTCATTTCAATTCAGGTTTTAGAGCCTTACTCTTCTGCAATAACTGCTCTGCTTCTCTTGCAGGCATTGGACGATAATAGTAAAAACCCTGAATAATGTCACAGGAATTCTCCTGCATAAATGCAAGCTGTTCTTCTGTCTCGACGCCCTCGGCAATTGTTTTCAGGTCAAGGCTCTTCGCCAAATTAACTATTGCACCGGCAATCGCATCGTCTCTTGAACTTCTGCCAATACCTCTGATAAACTCCATCGCGATTTTCAGATTATCGATCGGCAGATCCTTAAGCCGGCTAAGTGAAGAATACTCTGTCCCGAAGTCGTCAATAGAAATCGAAACACCGAGTGCTTTAAACTGCTTAAGAATACTAATAATGTAGTCTGGAGCATGAATAGCAATACTCTCAGTTATTTCTATGTCCAAATATTCCGGCATAAGCCTGCTAATTGCGAGCTCTTCAGCAATCATGCTTGTAAGTCGCCTGTTTCTAAACTGCTCGACTGATAAATTTATTGCCACAACAACCGGTGGATAGCCTTTGTCCTGCCACTCCATGTTTTGTCGACAGGCTTCCCTTATAACCCATTTACCTATGCTATGAATAAGCTCAGTTTGTTCTGCCAGCGGAATAAAAAGGCCAGGCGGCAACATTCCCCGATCGGGATGATTCCAGCGCAACAACGCTTCGAAGCCGACTATATTGCCGCT
>JAAYFZ010000375.1 GCA_012727965.1 Clostridiaceae bacterium | reverse complement strand
TTACTATACTGCCTCTTTTCCACGGCTTCGGCCTCTGCATGGGTTTGCATACGATGCTGGCAAATGGCATGTGCTCGATTCTCGTACCGCAGTTTTCGCCTGATGTTTTGGCTCAGGTAATTATTAAAAACAAACCTTCATTTATCGCGGCTGTTCCGACGCTTTTCGAGGGCATACTGAAAAACCCTGGACTTGCCAAGGCGGATCTGTCATGTCTTAAGGCTGTATTTTGCGGTGGTGATACTCTGCCGATAGACCTAAAAGAGCGATTCGATCGTTTTGTCAAAGAGCGTGGCGGCAGCATAGTACTTCGTGAAGGTTATGGACTGACTGAAACAGTCACTGTCTGTGCAGTCAATCCTGAGCTTGACTCAAGACCAGGTACAGTAGGCCTGCCGCTGGCAGATGTGCTGATGAAGGTAGTTGAGATGGGTACAGAAAATGAGCTCGAGCCTGGTCAGGAGGGTGAATTCTGTGTTCATGCGCCTACGATCATGTTGGGTTATCTCAATGATGAAGAGGCAACAGCAGAAGCCATACATAAGCATCAGGATGGTCTGAACTGGGTTCATACTGGTGATTTCGGCTTCATGGATCAGGATGGTTATTTCCATTTTGTTCAGAGACTCAAAAGGATTCTCAAGGTTTCAGGTGTACCTGTATTCCCTTCTCAGATAGAGGATGTGGTCGTAGCAGTGCCAGGCATAAGCATGGCCTGTGCTATCGGTGTGCCTCATCCTTATAAGATGCAGGTGGTTAAGCTCTTCGTCGTGCCTGAGGATGATCAGGCTGATCAGGAAGCCCTCAAAAAGAGCATACAACAGGCCGCTGAGAAGCATCTGATCAAGTATGCCCAGCCCCGTGAGATTGAATTCTGTACTGATCTGCCCCGTACAAAGGTCGGCAAAATAGATTATGTCGAGCTGGAACGTCAGGAAAGCTTAAGAAGAGAACAGGCATTGTAACAGACAATATTTTCCAGCTCAGCCTGTGTAAGCGGCAGACTGGTCAATCTGATAAGCTCCTCATAGGGCTGCCACATCGGAAAATCTGATCCAAATAGTACATGCTTGCTGCCGAAACCGCGAATCAAGTCGACGATCTGTTCCGGTGAGACAAAAGCCATAGAACTGCTTGTATCAACATAAAGGTTATCAAGACCTGACAGCACTGCCAAGGCATCTTGCCATTGGCTCCAACCGCCAAAATGTGCGGCGATGATAGTGCAGTCGGGTCTTTTTGCGGCCAAATCAGCAATTCTGTCCGGGCCGGAGAAGTCATAGCGCCAGTCACCGGCATGAATCAAGATTGGATAGCGTGGTCCAGCCTGAGCTGCCAGCTCAAGAACAAAATCGGAGTTCGCTTCGATTTGCTGAAAATCCGGATGCAGTTTAATACCCTTCAACCCCAGCAGTTCGAAACTGGCCAAAGTCTCATTTATCTCGACAGCTGATTGTGCTGGATGCAAAGTACCAAAAGCTGTCAGCGAACTGTGTTCGCTTTGTCTGGCAGACAGGAATTTGTTGATAGGTTCGACCTGGCTTTTGACAGTAGCGGTTGAGAAGACCAGAGAGCGTGTGACACCGGCCTTATCATTTGCAGCAACCAGAGAGGCAGCTGTGCCGTCGCCAGAGAGATCAAGCTGATAGAAGCTACCGATTGAATCAACGGCACGTGCCGCGATCTTCTCCGGGAATATATGTGCATGTATATCGATAATATCCTGAAGACCAGAAAGCTTATTCAGATTATGCTTATTTTTCTCCAGATCTATTTCATAATAATCAAGTGTCATGGTTTCAGTCATCCCTTCAAAAATGATTTAATTGACAGAGAGATTAGGCAAAACTATAATCTCACTATATGGGGACGTAGCTCAGCTGGGAGAGCGTACGGTTCGCATCCGTAAGGTCGAGAGTTCGATCCTCTTCGTCTCCACCAGAAATTATACCACCTGCAGTGTCATATACACACCGCAGGTGGTTTGTTTTTGGTGACGATTTCCAGTCCTGTGATATAATGTTCTGAAGCGAATATCCTAGGTATATGCTAAATTCCAGTTTGATCGATCAGGAGGCTATATGCATTTGCGTCAATTGAGGGGTTATCGCGTATTATGTGCGCTGCTCATTGTACTGCTAATAATGCCAGGAATCGTCGGTTGTACCGGCGGACTTGGCAAACCTGACTATTCTGTAGAGAGCTATGATGTTTCTGTTCAGTTGCAGCCTGATGGCAGCGCAATTATGACAGAGAAGCTCATGTTCAATTTCAATGAAGACCTGCGTGAATTGGATTTGTTTGTTAATCGGCTGAGGAATGCCCGCCTTGGCGATCTTGCTATCATCATATCGGAAAAAAATCCTGACCCTGATCAACTGCAACTGCCTGCTGAGGAGAGCAATATTCTCATGCAGGAAATGCAACCAGGTGACCCTGAAGCCTCGGCACAGAGTCCGATGACCTGGCTGCAAAAAGAGCAGGAGGAATCCATCAGACTGCGTCTTAGTCTCGTTATTTCGCAGGGCAGCAGTTATCAGATAACTGTTAAATATGTACTCGAAGAACAGATTAAGAGAAATGAGGAGATTGCTTATGTCCACCAGCAGATCAATATTTTGCCGGACAACATTCCTCTGAAAAATATCAATGTTAAATATTACCTGCCATATCAGCCTGCCGGAGAAGATAGCTGGCTGCGCTTGGTGGGAGATATTGATCCAAAATCCAGCAGTGTGGAAGTAGATCATTGGATCACTAACTGGGACAAGATGAATTCTCAGGATTTCCCTGAAACAATCATGATCATGCCGGCTGAGTATTTTCAGCAAATAGGTGTTTCTGCCAATTTGCCCTCTCGTGAAACATTGATAACAGAAGCTCAGGAACGTGTGTCTAAGGCAGACAATAAAATGTTCTGGCGAGAATCAGTCGAGGCACTTATCTATTTCTTGCTGGTATTGGCGCTTATATTCATTCTGCTTATCTATTTCTTCTTCGACCGCGAAGGGATCGCATCATTTAAATCCCGGTACTATCTGCCGGAATCAATCGAGCTGCCACCGGCTGTAATGAGTATGGTAATGCGCACTGGCAGACCGGCTGGACTTATCATGTCGACGCTCCTTGATCTAGTCAAGAGAAAAGAGCTTAGTTTGGAAGGACAGTTATTTACCTGGCTAAATGCTAATAGAAATGACTATACCGGATTCAAGGCATATGAGATATTCCTGCTGCAATGGCTGTTCGAAAAGGCCAGCGGAGGTGCAAATACATTATCTGCTGTTCAGCTGCGCGATTATGCGAAGGTAAGAAGTTCTTCAGAAGAATTTAGAGGCTATTACGATCAGTTTGTCGAGCTGCTAAGTGAAGAAATGATAGGCTATGGCCTATATGATGAGGCCAAGAGTTATTATGGCCGACTGATTGGACAAGCACTGGCGGCTGCCTATGTGATTCTGTCAATTGTTGCTTCTGTTTATCTGATGTCACCTGTTGGTATGCTGTTGCTGTTACCAGCCATTGTTTTCTTCCTATATGCTCTATCGCTGAGGCATCTTACCAGTTATGGCAATGAACAGTATGCCCGCGGACTGGCCTTCCGACGTTATCTCAGCCAGTTCTATGAACTCGACAGAAGTGAGACTGATATAAAACTGCCTGATTGCGATGATGCAGTAAAACTGCTGCCTTATGCAGTTGCTCTTAATCGCACTAAGTTATTTATGCGGCAGTTGATAACAATGGCAAAAGAAAACTCCGCTGATTGTGGCAGCGGCCTTCTTGAGACATATCAGAACAGGACCCTGGCAACTGCTGATAAGAGCAATAAAAAGGGTGAGTCTTCAGGAGTTGGCGAAGAATTATCAGCCGCGGCAAAAGCTGCTGCTGTTGAGCAGATACGTCTATTGGGCAGAGATCTGGTATCAATGGAATCGGTTCTTGCTGCCGGATTCTATATGTCATCGAGTTTCCATCTGATGGATGATCATTGATTATTTATAATTAAGCTATTCTATTTGTTATCTTCTGAAACCACTGCAGATTTATCCGCAGGGGTTTCTTCTTCGTTTGCTTCCTTATCAGTTTCGGGTAATGAAGTATCCTTTTTGAACTTTAGTTTCAGACGATCGACAGACGTCTTCGTTTTATAAATTATCTTAGTCGTCGTATCTGATAATAAGGATTTCATTCGTCTACCGCTAGTTTTTATTTTTGTCGGCATTTTCAGCGGATATATAAGAGAGCGTTCCTTATGGAAGTTTATGGCAATCCAGATCGCAGCAGCAATAATCAGGAGAGTAGCCAGAATCATAATCACTATATTTGCAAGAGGAACTTCAGACTGTGGAACAGTAAGCTCAACTCTTGTATCGTAGGCTGCGGTTTGTTTCCAGGGAACAGCAGGCACTGGCAGAAGACCAGAAGGATCAGCTGTCCAGTTTTGCTTAACAGTCATTTTTTGAGTTGCTCCGCTTAACGGCTGATCGAAGGTTTCACTCCAGAGATTAATGTCATAGTCTTCTGGCAGATAGGCGCCATTGAGCAGGCTTAGCTGATCGTTCGGCAGCGTTTCACTGGCCTCATCATAAGCATAAACAGTTATAGCAAGAGGTGTGGAAGGAACAAGATGCAGTATTGTCCTGCTGGTTTGTTCGTCACATTCAAGCAGTTGTCTCTTACCATCTTCAGTTTTTATTTCCAGACGATACATCGTTTTGCTACGATTGTTTTGGGCTGGTTGCCAGTTTATATGCAGTTCATTGTCTTCATTGAATTCTGCCGATACATACTGGTTTTCTGTCCAGGCCGGCAGAATGTGATCTTTTGTTTCGACAGCGGTGTAACTGCTGCGGTCAATTATAGATACTGTGCCGAGCTGGCCTTGATTTCCACGGCCGGAGGCTGCAAGCTGGCCGAGACTGCTCATGACCAGAGAATGGCTGCCGCCGGCTGCAACAGCGTCAAAAGGTACGAAAGCCAGGGTTGCTCCGGTTTCAGCTGCAACTGTTGTTAGATTCGGCTGGAGATAGATCTGAGTAGAAGGACTTGAGCCGAGCTGTCCAAAAGCATTACTGCCCCAAGAGAGTAGATGCTGATAGCCGCTTAGCGAGGACGATCTTGTTTTGGTTTCCGGATCATCGAAGAATACTTGCTCAGGCATCGTCATTAATATATGAGAATAACCTGCTGTCAGTTGATCTATTATCATCAGTTTGGCATCGTAGTCAGCGAATTCAGCTGGCATTTTGACCTCTGCCGGGCGCGTCCGCATAGCTCCTGCTCCGCCTGGCTGGACAATTCCGAGCTGGCCAAGTGAATTATCACCCCAGGAATAAAGCTTCTGCTCTGAGTCAGTCTGAATGATGGCAAGTGCATACTCATAGCCAGCTTCGATCCTGACAGCATTTTCAATATCAGCGACCTGAAT
>JAAYFZ010000374.1 GCA_012727965.1 Clostridiaceae bacterium | reverse complement strand
TAATGGTGTTGTGACTCTGGTGAACGCGGTTCATGTAGGAGACACGATCGAAGAGTCTGCAGAGAAAACAGAGATGTGGGCCTGGAAATACCCTCATGCTGATGGCAGTGTGACCTACAGCGAGCTAAAAGGAGAAGTAGTTCTTGATGATGTCGATTTCGCTTATGTCGAAGGGGAAACGGTATTACATGAAATCACATTGTATGCTAAACCCGGCCAGAAGGTCGCATTTGTAGGTTCGACCGGAGCCGGCAAGACAACCATCACTAATCTTATTAACAGGTTCTACGACATTGCTGACGGCAAGATTCGTTATGACGGTATAAATATCAATAAGATTAGAAAGAGTGATCTGCGCCGTTCTCTCGGCATCGTTCTTCAGGATGTCAATCTGTTCTCGGGAACTGTTATGGATAATATTCGCTATGGCAATCTTGAGGCCAGTGATGATGAATGCATAGCCGCTGCCAAACTGGCAAATGCTGATAATTTTATCATGATGATGCCCCAAGGCTATCAGACTGTTATTAACGGTTCTGGCAGCGATCTCTCACAGGGTCAGCGCCAGTTATTATCCATCGCAAGAGCAGCTGTAGCTGATCCGCCGGTGATGATACTTGATGAGGCCACTTCGTCAATAGATACGAGGACTGAGGAAATTGTTCAGCGAGGCATGGACGCATTAATGTTCGGCCGCACAGTTTTTGTTATAGCTCATCGCCTGTCAACCATCAAAAACGCGGATGTCATCATGGTGCTCGAGCAGGGAAGAATCATTGAGCGCGGAAGTCACGAAGAGCTGATAGCCGCCCGTGGCAGATACTATCAGCTCTATACTGGTGTTTTCGAACTAGATTAAATAATTAGGTGAATAGACTATATCAGGGTCAACGTTTACTCTTGATCCTGATATAAATCTGTTTGGAATTGTTTCCAGTATCTCTGGCATCAATTTCATAGCGGCCGATAGCCTTGATCAGTGGTGTCAGCTTGCTATAACCATAGTTTCTGGGATCGAATGATGGCGTCTTCTTGAGCAGAAGATTTCCAACCTCGCCCAAATAGGCCCAGCCGTTTTCATCCTCTGCGTCCCTAATAGTATCAGAAATAAGCTTGATGACCGATGGACCGATCTTGCTAAGACTCTTCTTCTTGGCAGGAGCCTGTGGTGTACGGCTCTGTTTCTGCCCGTTTGAATGTGTGCTCTCATCATATTGTTCGGTGTCATCCGGCTCACTATCTTCCAAAATTTCGATATAAATAAAGCGGTCACAGGCGGCAATGAAAGCATTTGGTGTTTTCTGTTCGCCAATACCATATACGACCCGGCCGGCTTCTCTTAATCTCATGGCCAATCTGGTAAAATCACTGTCACTGGACACAAGGCAGAAACCGTCTACCTTGTCAGCGTAAAGGATATCCATAGCATCTATGATCATTGCTGAATCCGTTGAGTTTTTACCAGAAGTATAACCGAATTGTTGAATCGGACTTATGGCATAATCAAGCAGAAGGTTTTTCCAGCCGCTTAGATTGGGCCGTGTCCAGTCACCGTATATACGTTTGATCGTAGCATTGCCGTATCGCGCGATTTCTTCCATCATGCCCTTGATATTATGATGTGATATATTGTCCGCGTCTATTAGTACGGCCAATTTAGTTTCTTGTATATTCGATGTTTCCTGAGCCATCTGGCACCTCACTTATTCTTCAGGTCTGAATCTGAAAACATGGGCGTTACGTCTTATTCACCCTGTTTGGTTCATTATACTACTTAATCCCTATTTAACATAATACTGGAGTTGTTGCTGTTAATTCGACAACGATTTGATGTATTATAGAATTACCTGATTGAAGATTTTACAAGAAAGCAGGTACAATTATGACTAAGAAATACGGAATACTTACCAGCGGCGGTGATTGTCAGGGCCTCAATACCGCAATTAGAGGCGTGGCAAAAGCCTTATACGAGGAATGTGATGACATTAAGATATATGGTTTCCTCGACGGTTATCGCGGTCTGATTCAGAATGACTATAAAGAAATGAAGCCACAGGATTTTTCAGGCATTTTAACACTGGGCGGTACGATCCTTGGTACATCCAGGCAGCCATTTAAGGAGATTGACAACCCGGTCGATCCAGATGATCCCAAGAGTCCGACAAGACTTGACGCAATGGTAAAAACCTATGAGAAGCTAAAACTTGACGGACTTATTATTCTTGGAGGAAATGGCACACATAAATCAGCCTATTCACTTCATAAGCGTGGCCTCAAAGTTATTACCTTACCGAAAACTATTGATAATGATTTATGGGGTACTGAGATGACCTTTGGTTTCCAGAGTGCAGTCAATATAGCGACTCAGGTCATAGATAGTATTCATACAACAGCTACTTCGCATGGTCGTGTTTTCATCATTGAGCTGATGGGGCATAAGGCTGGCTGGCTGACATTGCATGCAGGTATTGCCGGTGGTGCTGATATTATTTTGATACCGGAAATTCCCTATTCAATTGATGCCTTGATCGAAGGACTGAAAAAACGTCAGTCTCAGAAGAAAAAGTTCTCCATCATCGCAATTGCAGAAGGTGCTTTGTCTACAGATGAAGCAGCAATGAGCAAAAAGGAATTCAAAAAATTCAGATCAGATAGTACCGCTCCATCTGTTGGTTATCAGCTGGCGCAGGAGCTCGAGAAAAAAACAGGGCAGGAGATAAGAGTAACTGTTCCAGGTCATTTTCAACGTGGCGGACAGCCAAGCCCTTATGACAGAGTTCTGGCTACTTCACTGGGAACTGCTGCTGCCAAACAAATTACATTGGGAAATTTTGGTGTCATGATGGGTCTGCAAAATCATCAGATCGTACCAATACCACTTGAAGAAGTGGCGGGAAAAATCAAGCAGGTACCATTGGATTCTCTGTTGATAGACTCCGCCAGGGCTATCGGCACGGTTTTTGGTGATGAATAACTGATTAAGTTTATTGAGAGGTTTTTATGAGCAGGAAGAAGCTTGCGGCCGCCATCGATGTCGGATCGCATGAAATCAATATGAAAATAGTTGAGCTTGAACGAAATGAAGCGCCCAGAGTGATCGAAACTGTGCGCCGAACGCTTGCTATTGGAACTGATACCTATAATACTGGCCGGATAAGTCAGAGTTTGATCTATGCTTGTAGTGATGTTATGTCAGGCCTGGCTGATAAGCTTCATGAATATAGAATCAATGACTGTAAGACTGTTGCTACCAGTGCGTTTCGAGAGGCCTCCAATCAACTATTCGCAATCGATCAGATCGACAGAGCCTGTGGATTGGAAATAAAGGTCTTAAGCAACAGTGAAGAGCGCTATTATCATATGCTGGCAGCCGCTGAAATGATTCCGGACTTCGACCAAATGATCAAGCATGGTACGTTGATACTTGATATCGGTGCTGGCAGTGTACAGGCGTCAGTTTATGATAAGGGTGAATTTATTTTTACGCAAAATATGCTGCTGGGATCACTGAGAATCAGAGAAATTCTGGCAGACCTGGAACG
Source organism: Clostridiaceae bacterium (assembly GCA_012727965.1). GTDB lineage: Bacteria > Bacillota > Clostridia > Saccharofermentanales > UBA5734 > JAAYFZ01. The sequence goes on along the minus strand of JAAYFZ010000374.1, from coordinate 4,331 downwards.
ACAGGCTGTAGATTTCGGCGGACTGATGGCTGAATATGTTTCTGGTGATCTTGAGAACTATCGTATGCTTGAACCCAAGGGCACAACCTATAAAAACCTGATAGTTCTCGGTGGTGAGAATCATTATCTGAATAGAATGGCTGGCAAAGATAGCGGAGCATATCAAATTTTGGGACGCAATGATTTTGACAAACTCTATGACATATTGATGCTGACAAAAAGTGATGAGTTAGCTATGGAGCGTGGTATCGCAGCAGATCATGCACCGCTGCTTCTACCAGCCGCAATGATCATCAAGAAGTTTATGAATTTTACAGGTGTAGATAAGCTGCACATGCCTGTTACTGGAATGACCGAAGGACTGCTATTGGAGCAAGCTTATCTCGGAGGACGATATAAGCTTAAACATGATCCGGAAAATGATACAATTTCTGCTTGTCGCCATCTTGCGAAGAGATTCAAAACAGATCGCGGGCATGGTCAGACCGTTGAAAAGCTTGCTCTTGATTTGTTCCGACAAACTACGAGATTGCACAGACTAAGTTCACGTTACCAGACTCTGATACAGGCTGCGGCGATTCTTCACGATATAGGCAAGTATATCAGTATGTCGAGACATACTTACAAGTCGTACCATGTAATTATGGCATCAGAGATCATAGGCATAAGCCGGGTTGAGCAGACGATCATTGCACTTATAGCGCGATATCATAGTGGACCAGTTGATCTGGAGGATGCCGCTCTATCTGAACTTGAGCCGCAAGCGAGGCTTGCAGCCTTCAAGCTTATCGCTCTTTTTCGACTGGCAAATGCTCTTGATACAGGACATTTGCATAAGCTGGACGGTCTTGAAGTTGAGATCGATGATAAGGAGCTGATAATAACTCTAGATGCAGGCAGAGAAATAACCCTTGAACGTTGGAATATGGAAAAAAATAGTGATATGTTCATTCAGGTATATGGTCTTGTCCCCAGAATTAAACTTAGGAGGCGTCGAAAAGTATGAAAAGGCAGCAGAAGCCTCAGAAAAATAAGAATCAGCAAAAAGATGTAAACATAACAACTTCAACCATGAAGCCGCCTGTTGATATGAACGCAAAATATATTAACCGCGAGCTCAGCTGGCTTGAGTTTAATGAACGCGTACTCGAGGAGGCTAGAGACAAAAGCAATCCTCTGATGGAGAGGCTTAAGTTTCTTGCTATTACAAGCTCAAATCTCGATGAATTTTTCATGATTAGAGTCGCTTCGTTGAAGGATCTGGTCAATGCCGGTTATTCTGAGCCTGACCCTGCCGGGTTAACTCCTTCTGATCAGCTGATCGCGATTTCAGCCAAGACGCATAAAATGGTTCAGAAACAGTATTCGACCTTTAACAGAGCGCTGATCCCTGCTCTTGAAAAAGAAGATATCAGAATTCTCAAACCAAAAGAACTTAGTAATCAGCAGATCAGATTTGCAAATGAGTATTTCAACTCAACAGTCTATCCGATCCTGACACCTCTGGCTGTAGATGCCGGCCGACCATTTCCGTTGATAGGCAATAAGTCGCTTAATCTCTGTGTCAGAGTTGAGAAGCCAGAGCTTCTGGCTGTTGACACAGATTTCGAAATAGACCCTGATGATGTGGTTCAGCCGGACTTCGCCATCATTCAGATTCCATCAGTTATACCGAGGCTGCTGCTTCTGCCAGAGGAGTCCGACAGAACAAGTTATATCTTACTTGAGGATGTTGTCAGAATGAATCTTGCGGAGTTATTCGGCGGAGTCAAGGTCATTTCTGTTGGCTGCTTCAGAATCATGCGTAATGCTGATTTGGATCTAGAAGAAGAAGAAGCTGCTGATCTACTCAAGGCAATTGAAAAGCAGCTCAAAATGAGACAATGGGGACAGGTCATCAGGCTAGAGGCTGAAGATGACTTCGATCCAATCATGCAGGAACTTCTGATCAGACTATTGCCTATTGAAAAAGATGATCTGTATGAGATAAATGGACCGCTTGATCTGACAATGTTGTTTAAGCTCAAAGCGCCTTCTGACAGGGATGATTTACATTATCAGCCTTACAAAGCTCAGCCAAGTCCAATGCTAGGTGAAGATCTATTTGCCGCCATCCGCAGCAGAGACGTGCTGCTGCATCATCCCTATGAACAATTTGATCCAGTTGTTGAGCTGATTAGGACAGCAGCTCAGGATCCAAATGTTCTTGCAATCAAGCAAACTCTTTATCGCGTAAGTGGCCAGTCACCAATCATCGCATCCTTGGCTGATGCTGCCGAAATGGGCAAACAAGTCATGGTGCTGGTTGAGCTTAAGGCGAGATTCGATGAAGAGAACAACATCAACTGGGCCCGTAAGCTCGAACAGGCAGGCTGTCATGTTATTTATGGCCTGGTCGGCCTCAAGACTCATAGCAAAATAACCTTGATTGTTAGGCGGGATGAGGACGGTATCAGAAGATATGTTCATTTAGGTACAGGCAACTACAACGATATTACAGCAGGCATCTACACAGACTTCGGTTTGTTGACCTGTGCCGAGAATATTGGTCATGATGCCAGTGCTTTTTTCAATATGCTCTCAGGCTATTCAGAACCGCTGTCGTGGCGCAAGCTGATTGCGGCACCATATTGGCTGCGGCCGGATACTCTGCGCCGAATCAGACAGGAGACCAGGCATGCTCAAGACGGCAAACCTGCTAGAATTATCGTCAAGATCAATTCGCTTGTTGATGAGGAGATCATTGGAGCTCTTTACGAAGCCTCTCAGGCTGGAGTAGAGATAGACCTGATCGTAAGAGGAATCTGTTGTCTGAGACCCGGCGTACCGGGACTATCAGATAATATCCGGGTTCGAAGTATTATAGGCAGGTTTCTTGAACATAGCAGAATATTTTACTATCACAATGATGGACAGGATGACCTGTTTCTGGCAAGTGCCGACTGGATGCCGCGCAATCTTGACCGCAGGGTAGAGATCATGTTCCCGATCGAAGATGGATTTGTTCGTTCGCGAATAATGAATGTATTAAAAATTCAATTGGCAGACACTGACAGAAGCAGAATTATGCAGCCTGATGGCAGTTATCAACGAGTTGATAGACGTGGCAAGGTTCAGCTGGATTGTCAGATCGCATTATGTGAAGCAGCTGTTTTAGCTGCCAGTCAGTCTGAGGACAAGCTGCCGGAAAGGCGCTTCATTCCTGTTGAGTCTGACTGGTATGTTCCAGATGAGATTTGATTATTTGAGATAATCGGATATTATTTGTGACTCAAAAAGAGTCTCCAGTAATTAAGCGTAAAACTAACCGCCGGCAGCTGTCGTCATCGCGTCGTTGACAGTATTAAACATGTCATCAGTAAACAGGAATCTAACCATTAGCCAGGAAATAATGCCGATAATAATTGTCATGACCAGCATCACGAGTATACCATATAAGCAGCTGCGGGTGCCGGCTTTTGCCAGGTTCTTGCGTCTCTGCTTCTTAAGCTCAGGTGTCATTGGCTGCCTATTATTCGGCGTATGTGAATAGAGGAAATTGCCACATTTTGTGCAGACATTTTTACCTTGAGGATTGTCTGTTCCACACTTATTACATTTCATTTCTCTACCTCCTATTGGCGAAAAAACGTCTTAATATCAGATTCTAATACAATTCACGGCGAATGTATAGGAAAAACAATGGTAAAAGTAGAGAAGATGCTGTTTTGTACTGGTCTGGAAGCGCCTGCTGTGAGATAATAACGAGATGTAAAAATGTCATAGATTTTAGGGGGATGACCATGGATTTCAGACAGGAAATTGTAAAAGCACTGGCCGCAAGAACAGGACTGGCAGAAGATCAGATAGATGTATGGCTGGAAATACCGCCGCAGAGTCATATGGGAGATTTTGCTTTCCCTTGCTTCAGACTCGCAAAAACAATGCGCAAAGCGCCGCCGATGATTGCGGCTGAACTGGCGGATGTGCTTGCGACTGCAGATTTTATCGAAAGAACTGAAACTGCAGGAGGTTATCTCAATTTCTTCGTACGTCGTTCTGCCTATATCGCAGGTCAGGTCAAAAACGCTCTAGCTGCCGGCAGTAGTCTTGGCAGTTCAGATCAGGGAAATGGGAAAACTGTTATTGTCGAATTCTCCTCGCCTAATATAGCCAAACCATTTCATGTTGGACATGCCTTCACGACCATCCTGGGTAATTCGCTGTCCCGTATATATAAGCATCTCGGTTATGAAGTAATCCGTATGAATCATCTCGGCGACTATGGTACACAATTCGGCAAGTTGATCGCGGCCTGGAATCTATGGGGTGATGAAACAGCTCTGGAAGCT
>JAAYFZ010000036.1 GCA_012727965.1 Clostridiaceae bacterium | reverse complement strand
TGATTTAGGAGTAGCCTCGATGGAATTTAACAAAAAAGACATAGAGAATGCGATATCTGTAATATCTACTACCATCGCCAATTGCGAGAAAGCACAAATGAAATTTTCTGAGGGTACATCTCAACACTCACTACTGAAAAACAGAGTTAAGGCGCTCAATATTTCAAAGTCTCTTCTGTCAGAGTCTGCAACAATAAGATATACAAACAAAGATTTGCGAGAGGCATTACCGCCTATAGTTTCGATCATAAGCAAGACAACAAAAGCCCAAAGTAAATATGATAAGGGGAGTGCTCAATTCAACCGCTTTGAACCTTTGATTCAAGCTATGTTCATTTCTAAAGCATATATCGAGAAGGAATTGGGCGATGACAATCTCTAATTCTCACAATATAGCTCAACAAAGCTACTTATCCCCTGCTCTCAGACGGTTTGGTGGTCATAATCTGGTACAGCTGTTAAGAGGAAAATATTGCTTTCAAAAGATCCACAATCGGAGCATAATAAAATTGTAGTAGCGTTTTATTTAAAGAATAGTGAGGATAGTTATGAAAAGCAATAACCGTTCAAAGTTATTATCATTAGTCCTAATTCCGACATGTGGCTTATTGGTTTTAGCTTTATGCTACTTAGGTTATTTTGCAGTATACATGTTTATTGAATCTGTGTTCTTCACTAATAATCCCACGTCAGTACCTGCTGGAATAATTCGCAGTTCATATGCTATTGTTCTGATTGCTGTTTACTTGCTTCTACTTCGAACGAAGTTATCTGACTTAATCAAAACTATTATACTAATTGGTCCAATGACCATGCTTATAATTACTGTAATCCTGACATTATACTTAACACCAGTTTTTGCCGCACTATCCACAATCCTAATTACTGCTTTCTGTATTTTCCTGATGTATAAATATAGGAAGCCTTGGATTTATTATTATGCTTCAGCGATATCGGTTGTGGCTGCGATTGCATATGCATGGCCACGGTCTTAGGAATACCAGTTGCAAAGCATACTCTATCTATGTGATGACAATCTCTAATTCTCACAACATAGCTCAAAAAAGCTGCTTATCCTCGGCTCTCAGACGGTTTGGTGGTCATGATCTGGTACAGCTGGGTGTTCTTGGGAAAGTGGTCTTTGAACGGGATGATGACATCGCCATAAAACATAAGACCTTCACCTTCGCGGGATTTATTGATATGCGACAGCTGATGCGGTGAGATATTGAGCTGTCTGGCCAGGATCTCACGGTCGCCGCCAGCCTGACTCAGCATGTAGATGAAATCACTGTTTTCAAAGATGTTTTCAATCTCACGAGAAGCCAGCAGATCCTTAATGTTTTGCGTGATGCCGGTGGGAATGCCGCCCCATTTCCTGAAACGCTTCCAGATCTCAACCGAGTAAGTCGCCGTCTGCGCCTCTTTTAGCAGCAGGTGAAATTCATCAATGTAGTAACGCGTGCAATTGCCAGCCTTGCGGTTGGTGGTCACGCGGCTCCAGATCTGATCCTGGAAGATCAGCATACCGAGTTTCTTGAGCTGATTGCCAAGATCTTTGATATCGAAGCAAACCAGCCGGTTATGCATGTCAACGTTTGTCCGCTTGTTGAAGATATTCAGCGAGCCATTAACGTAAATCTCAAGCGAGTCGGCGATCTGTCTGGCCTCGCCTGATTCCTGATCCATCAGCGCCTGCTGCAGGTCGTCCAGAATTGGCAGGTTTACAGGACTGGGCTCACTAAGATATGACTGGTAGATCTTGCGTACAGCCCGGTCGATTGCTGAGATTTCCTGCGGTAGAAGTCCGCCGCGCCCGCCGGCTACCAGTTCGCAAAGTGAGATGATAAATTCAGTTTTCAGGAAGAG
>JAAYFZ010000373.1 GCA_012727965.1 Clostridiaceae bacterium | reverse complement strand
TGTATGGACGTTTGCTGGTCAGGGCATCGAAAACATCAGCTATTGCGACAATACGAGCTGACAGCGGGATATTTTCTCCTTCCAGCCCACGTGGATAGCCATTTCCGTTCCACTTTTCATGATGAGAACTGACGATTTCAATTCCTATTTTAAACAGACTACGTCCAGCCTGCTTCATTTGTTGTTCAGCTACATCAAGGACTTTTGCTCCATAGTCTGTATGCTTTTTCATCTCTGAGAATTCTTCAGCCGTTAGCTTGCCTGGCTTTAGAAGAATACCATCCCGGATACCGACCTTGCCAATATCATGGAGCGGACTAAAACGAGCCAGATCATCAATGTAAGCAGGAGTAAGTATATCTCGATGATAGCCAGCTTCACGCAGCCAGATAGCTATCGTTCTCGTATAGTGTTTGATTCTTTCGAGATGATCACCTGTATCCTCGTCTCGTGCCTCTGTTAATCGTGCCATGGCAAGAATCGAGCTATAGAGAAGCTGATCGATAAAAATACTCTTCTCGAAGCTGATGCCGATACTATTGGCAATCGTCTGCAGGAAGGATAGGTGAGAGTGGTTATAGACATTCTTTTTAGCACTGGAGAAGAAAATAACACCAAGTTGCTTCTCATTACTGTTCAGTGGCAAAGTGATCGAAGATTTGATACCTGCGTCAAGCAGATGCTGAGAATAAGGTTTGATCTCCCTATCCTTCATGAATCCCTGATAGTCATTGATAATGCGGGCCTGGTTGTTTTTTATGACTTCAGACAGACTTGTACTGTTGACCTCAACTCTTGTTCCTTCAAGTGCGTCCTGTAGACCGACCAGCTCATCGCCACCGATACCATAGCTTGCTTCTATGATAGTGTCATTATCTTTAAGAAGCGCGATGCCTATATATGAATAAGGAATATAGGCTGAGAAGGTCTCGTAGATGAAATCCAGAACCTCTTTGAATGAGACATTTTTATTTACATTCTCAATCAGCCTGATTAAGCTGCGCAGCCTTTCGAAAGAGTGTCGCACTTCCAATGACATAGCGCGAGCAGCAGGCGTAGCCGGGAAGAATCGTTTTCTCCGCACGGGACCTTCCATTCCTGTAATCGACAATTGTTGATAGAGTTCATCCAAAGGCAGAATAACGAATTGATAGAGCCAGACTATACCGGCAAAGAGACTAAGCAGCGAAAATATCATTATAATCTGAGCAATTACCCTGCTGTTATCTGTTTTCTCAGTGTGTAGTTCTATAACCTTGTCTGTCAGCAGTTCACTCAAATTTAACAGCTCCAAATTATTGGCGTTGATAAATACAATTGCCTCGCCGGTTTCAGTATCAATTGTATCGCTTGCAGCAACGGTCTCTGCAGCTGTTCGATACTTTTCCCATTTGCTCTTTATTTCTGCACTAAGTTCATTTATTGATTCATCAGAGATGTCCAATTTTACTAATTCAGCGGATACTGTGATTTCACCGGTAAGAATGCCGTTAATTACATCTTCAAATTCCTGTATAGCTTGTATAAGCATATGTCTGCTTTCGCTTTTGGCCTCTTGAATTTCTCCCGGATCGCTAACGGCTGTCTTTGTTTCAACCGCTTGGACCAGTACAAATATTCTGTTTGCGTCTTTTGCTATTTGCTGCGTCAACATACGTTGTCTTCCTAGAACATTGATCAGCTGACCTGTCTGGTTATTACCAATGTTACTGACTGTAATTAGTCGTCCATACACCAGCAGCAATAACAGTGCCAGTGTTGTGAAAACGATTATTCTACTAAGTAT
>JAAYFZ010000372.1 GCA_012727965.1 Clostridiaceae bacterium | reverse complement strand
TTCTGCTTGCGATAGAGATGGGGAGCAATCATGCATGATCATAATGTCGAGAACATCCTCCTGCTCGCTTGGTGTCAGGTATGAAAGCGCGACTGCTGGGTTAAGAGAAATCCTAGACTCATCCGTTAGTTCAAGAAGAGGCGGTATCAGTTCCGTAAGACGAATAAACCTATGGATCTGTTTGCTTGATTCGCCTGCTTCTTCAGCAATTAAGTCGCGTGCTCGACCGGATGACAACTTCGGGTCAACTTGACCCGAAGTTAGATCGCTTCTTTTCCCCTGTTTTTTTATCGCTTCCAACTTCATCTTATAGGCAAATGCCTTCTCGCTTGGAAGCAGCTTATCTCTTTGACGCAAATTACTATCGACCATCGCCACTATGGCGGTTTCATTATCCATTTCCCGGATAATCGCAGGGATTTCAGTTAAACCTGCAAGCCTGGCAGCTTCAATTCTGTTATGCCCAGAAATGATTTCAAATTGTCCATCCTCAGCTCCGGGCCGGACAATGATCGGCGTCAATACGCCATTGTGCTGCACACTATTTACCATTTCCTGCATTTGCTCATCCTTGTATAGCTTAAATGGATGATGTGGAAAAGGTATGAGCTTAGATAGTGTTATCTGAGCCGGTGTCCCATCTGTCAGATTGTCTTTGCTGTCTGGTGTAAATAGATCATCGTAGGTGGATAGTTTTATTTTCTTGACGCTGTCGCTCATTTTTCAGAACCTCCTTCACAAGCTGATTAAATGCCTCGGCAACCTTACCATCAGGATCAAAGTCGAAGATGCTGCTTCCTTCGGCGCTTGCCTCAATCGCTCTTACTGACATCGGAATCTCGGAGTCGAATACCTTAAGATTAGAACCAAAAGGTTCTCGGATCAGTTGAACGATTTCTTTTGTGAAGTTGGACCTGCGGTCGAGCATATTGAGCAAAATGCCTTCAACATTTAAATCTGGATTTAGCTGCTTCTTCACCTTGTTAACTGTACGCAGCAGAAGCTCAAGCCCCTTAACGCTCAAGAAATGCGCCTGTACAGGAACAATAACACGGTCAGCAGCTGTCAGCGCGTTAATGGTCAGCATTCCCAGCGATGGCATGCAGTCGATTAGAATCGAATCATAATTTCTTCGTAGCTGGTTGATATAGCTCTTCAAAATACGTTCGCGATTCATATCATGCACCAGCGAGTTTTCAATGCCAGATAGCTCAATGCTTGAAGGCAGCAGATCAATACCTTCCCGGTGGTGGATGATCCCTCTTAACGGATCAATTGGTTCATCCTCAATAATCTGCTTCATAATGTCAGCAACGGTAAAAGGCAACTCATCCGGCATCTGGCAGCCCATACTCTGTGTGAGATTGGACTGGACATCAAAATCAATTAGCAGGACTTTTTGCCCTTGTCTGGCAAGGCCTGCGCCAAGGTTTTGGCAGACAGTTGTTTTTCCTACTCCGCCCTTCTGATTAGAGATGGCACGGACAATACATTTGGACAATACTTCAGCTCCTTTCGAATAAATAATAAAGCGGATACTAATTAGCTATTTCAAATGAGGGGCAGTCAAAGATAACAGGATTAACACCGCAAGAGTGTGTCAGAAACATTTCTATTTGCGCCAATTACCTGTATATGTACAAGGGCTTTTGGAAATCTCTCATCTGACACACAATCCGGCCTTAAGCCAGAAAAAATAATATGTACCGTATTTGCGGCTCGCATCCCCGGTACGGGAACATTGCAGGAGGCTGTGACCTACAGCCGACACGGGCATCGTCTCGGGTCTCTACTGCTTCCAACCCGAGCCTTAGCACCATCCTCCTATGCGGGATCAATCAAGGCGTATCATTATAAAAATCAGGGAGAATAAAGCTGCCGGTCTTATGCAGCTTCTGCAAATAAATGTGCGACTTAAATAGCGCAGGGATATCTGCCTCATTGCCTGATTCTCTTTAGCCTGCAATGCTGAGCGTATGAAATTTTCAAGATTCAGGAGAGATTAAAAGAACCTCTCACTATCCAAGGTAAACTGAGAGGCCTGTGCGTAACGAAAATTGGAGATTAGTTTAAATAAATTATAAATAGTCACTTGCAGATGGTTAGAAAACCCTCGAAAAAGTGTTTTTTACTCAAGAAAAACGATTCCAAAAGACCCCTTGCGGGTCGTTCATTTGGGCTATATTTGGATTTGACAAGGCGAAAAACGGTGATAAAATGAAATAAGCTCCCACCCGAAAACGTCTCGGAATAGGAGCTTACAGCTTGGAGCCTTTAATCGGAATCGAACCGATGACCTCATCCTTACCATGGATGCGCTCTACCGACTGAGCTATAAAGGCAGGTTGATTGGTTTATGGAGCGGGTGAAGGGAATCGAACCCTCGCGGTCAGCTTGGGAAGCTGAAGTTCTGCCATTGAACTACACCCGCATTTGGTTGCCCTTTCGCAATGTGCATTGACAATTATAGCGACAGGGTCTGAGACTGTCAAGGGCAGCAGGTAACCGGTTCTTTGTCATATCTTCTCTTGGAATAGATTCCACCTATTTACAAACAATCAAAGTACAACAAGATATCGAAACTGCAGCGAACAAATCGCCTGCTCATGTTACAATTTACAGAATAGTATTTTTTCTGCAAAAAACAGTCTACTAAATAATGAAGATGAACATAGAAGCCTCTAATCGATACTATGACAAAATTAGGAGTGTATGCATAATGAGAACCTTTTTATGGTATTTTCTTGGCTGGCTAGGTCTGGCTCTTTCTTATCCTATACTGATAAAAGCGAAGTATTATGAACTAAGACAAAAAACTGAGCATAAGAATCATTTTGTGAATCAAAAAAGCCAAATGCTTGCTCG
>JAAYFZ010000371.1 GCA_012727965.1 Clostridiaceae bacterium | reverse complement strand
TAATAGAGACCAATGCGATAAGAATAGTGGCCAGAACACCGGCATGTTCGAATGGACCGCCATCTTCGCCGTCCTCGCCTTCCATGTCTTCAGGATCAACAGGCTGAGTAGTATCTTCATCAGTTTCGTAGGGATCTGACCATTCGGTTGTCGGTTCAGTTTCTACAGGCAGAGTGGTTTCAACAGGAGCAGCATGCCATACATAATTATAGCGTGCGAGCCCTCCCTGGCTATGAACATGAACGCTTATTTGCTCTCCATCGGTTCGCCCGGCAGGAAATTCAGCAAATACTTCTCTGCTCTCGCTCTGCTTAACGATTTTACCATTGTCTGTACTGACTTCACATTTATAATTGCCATCTGCATCGTCTAAATCAATGCTGGCTCTAGTAGCTCCGCCATAACCTATATCTGTTATATCTATTCTAGCCGCGATCATGGTGGACATATAGTTAAGGCCCATGTGTATATAGCCGTCATCCTCGCCGTTCCAGACATAATTATCAATTTGAACACTGATATTGATCTTGACTATCTGCCCGGCTTCATAGCTTGTTCCTGGTGCGGTCCATCTGACTGATGCTTCATAGACATCTCCGCTCTCAGGACTAACTACTCTCTGGCTGGCATAGCCGTCGCTGATAGACGTTGTTTGATTATTGCCCTCAGGGGGATCAATATAGTCGACACCCACATATTCCCAAACACCTTCACCTTCAGCTGACACGGTATAACCATCGAATACACTACCGGTAATGCCTGTAAACAGAAGCATAATAATCAGAAGTAAAGAGACTGTCTGTTTCATGCTTTTCTGCGATTTAGAAATTACACCGAGTACGATGCCCACAACAATAAGTACCAGACCGACCAGATACGGTAAATAAGCCCAGGGCAGAGCTGACAGACCGACGCCTGCCAGGCCGCCGGCCGCGAAGCCGCTGAAGAAGCGATGAACGGTAACTGTCGCCGGCAGCCTGCCTTTTGACAGTTTACCCGCGATCATCAGTAATAAATTCCATAAGAAGCCGGTTTGTCGTATCATTGTGCGTAATGCCAGCACGAAACCCACCAATCCCGGCATGCTGTTGATCAGGGTTGAGTTTCCAGACAAGAAATTGTATACGATCAGAGCTGCACCGATGCCCATAAGCAGGGCAGCTGCTATACCCAGACTGAACTGCTTGAAGCCGGAGGTGAATCTGCGGAAACCTTCGCCAATAGCTTTTTTGGAAGCCTTGCCGGTAAACACTGGCAAAAGCAGAGCACTTACGAAGTATGCGAAGATTGCTTTGCCGACTATGCCACCGACAGCGCCCCAGAAACCTCCGAAGAGACCGCCTTGTGCGAAGGTTAAAAAGGACAGGAACTTAAGAGGCCACGGTTTGATGCCGAGCGCCTGAAGTACGCCGAGTCCGATCCAGAAAACAGCCAGAATAATCACAGGAATCAGTTGTTTGGGGTTTTTCAAATAGACCGCGAGTGCGGCTTTTGCCTGTGTGAAACTGTTTTTGATCAGGCCTGATAGAGTCGTAGGCTGTTGGGCGGTTTGAGGATAGAGCATATTTCCTGCTCCGGCTGGACTCGTTAGAACAGCCGATGTACCGCAATTAGTGCAGAACTGAGCTTCATCTGAGAGAGGAGCTCCGCAATTTCTACAAAACCGACTCATAATTTTGTCCCCCCGGTTGAGCGACTACAAATTACATATAGTGTAATTACATTATAGTAGCATTCAGGGCATAATGACATATGTTGACAAAATTTTATTGTTTGCCCGGAAATGGGCTACAATATTCAAGGCTTTATAGTCTGGTTATTCATGAATTTCCTTTTCTTTTTCTAATTCCCTAATTCTGCGCTGCTTTTCAGAAGCTCTTGCTGACGATTTTTCATCCTGATCCAGTTTATGAAGCCATAGAT
>JAAYFZ010000370.1 GCA_012727965.1 Clostridiaceae bacterium | reverse complement strand
GAGCCTCCCTCGTTATAAATCTCGGGAATGTAGGTTGTAGTAGGCCGTGTTCGAAACAGCTTCTAGATGAACATAGATAGATTAAAAATTTATTTTTTTATTTTTCATGCTTCAGCTGTGGGTTTTGTCTGACCTTATTGTAATTGAAAAGTGGTTGATTTATAATGTATACAATCGCCATGTTTTTGTAAAATTCGGTCATTCAATAGGAGGTATATATCGCGAATTGGAAAGACGGAAGCATCGATAACTATCTTAAAATCGGGCGCAATGAAAATATGTTGTTTTATATGGTCACGGTAAACGGTCATATTCAATCGATAAAGGTATACTGGCAAAACTCCAAAGGAGATCGTTCTGCTAACAAATCAAAATGAATTTAATGGTTCACTTAATTCAACCCTTACCTCTTGATTAATGCTAAGCAAATACAATACTCGTTCCTTAACTTGCTTCCCTGTTATCTGTTCCAAGGCCTCTGTATACAAATCCATCTGGACTCGATAGCGCTCCTTTAGCTGGAGTATCTTATCACTGGAATCCATATAGTCGGTTTTATAATCTACTAGGACCCATTGGCCTTCTTCTTCAAAGAAACAATCTATTACACCCTGGATCAATAAGGTGTCCTCGTTAGCTTGCAAATCCTCCATTAGTTCATGAGACTTCTTACGCAAATTAAATGGAACTTCCCTATAAACCTGGGATGCATTGCGAATACGTTTGCCTATTTCACTATTTAAGAATGCATATATCTGATTCATGTTAGCTACCTGTGCTTCCTCTTCTGTCAACAGCTCACGCTTAATCATATCATTTATCTGTTGTAAAATATCTTCTTCAGTTACAGCTTTGTCCAGTTCTAAATGCTGAAGGATAAAGTGCACTATGGTGCCCTTCTCAGCAGCTGTAAACCTTTTGCTTCCTTCTAAAAACGCAGGTCTAGCACGCAAACCAGGTGATGGATTGATAAAAGAAGGTATGGGTTCTTCTGCTTCCTGTAACAGTTGTGCTCCACGCAAGCTTTGTAATTTCCTAATCTCCGTTACTGTCATCTTGGAAGGGATATTTACAGCATATTTATAGGGATATTCCCATGAAAATCGTTCATCTATCATCCCACTTAATCTTATTGCTTCATTTTCTACTTTTTTTGCTATTTTGTTTTCTATTTCACTACTTACTACTTTATTACTTATTGCCCCACAATCTAGATTACTTTCTATTTCAGCACTTGTTTTATACTCAAGTGTAGTCTCATCTTCAACTTTAGTTATATCTCTTGCTACGCTTTCTACATCTTCTCCAAGTTTTTGGTCTTTCATCTTTTCCATCTTTTCCATCATTTCAATTGAACCCTTGTGCTCCTTAATATCAGCTAGAGCCATTGTCTTTTGTTTCTGGATGAGTTCACCAATGGATTTCTCAGGATTCTGCAAACGAAGCAGAAACTCATCTCGATTCTTAGCCTCTTCCCTGTGGAAGGCGGCAACTTCTCCACGGCCATGGAATTCTACCTGCCAGCTTGAATCGTGATTCCAAAGAGCTTGATCAAACTCTTCCTCTAGCATACTCCTCAGAGAGTCACTGTCAGGATGTCGTATAACAATTGGACCAATCCAATCTAGGAAATTCCTACCCCTAGACAATGAATAAGGGCTGATAGGTTTTGCCCATCTAGCGGAAGTTTTCTGTATATCTCGGACAGAACCTATCAATACCAATCTGTCCTTTGCACGTGTTAAGGCTACATAAAGCACCCTCATCTCCTCTGACAAGCTTTCTAAGCGAAT
>JAAYFZ010000369.1 GCA_012727965.1 Clostridiaceae bacterium | reverse complement strand
GGTTGTAATCACTCCAGAATCAATTTTCGGAGAAACCCTGGTAAAGGTAATGCCATCAAAAGAAAAGTCAGTGAATCTGCTGGTTGTCGATACAAAGACCTCATGAAAAACTTGATTAGCATAACCATAGTATTCAAATGCACTGTGATGCGAAATATAAGCATCCTCAGCAATATGAGTTGCTATTAAAAATCGGTTTGCGACAGGCTGCTTCGTTTCAAGACTGATTGCTGTATATAGATCTCTTCGAATTCGATCAATATATCCGTTTTTGACATAATCATTTAGTATTGAGTGTGCTGCTTTTTCGGTTCCAATTAGTTCAACAACATCCTTCCGCGAAAAACAACCCAACTCAATTAGCTTGTCTATGTATTTCATTACAACACCTCTCGATACTGACTTGGTGTCTGTCGCATGATTCTATTGAAGTTTCGATGGAAGGTTCTTAGGTTTCTATAGCCACAGCTCTCGGCAACATTGCTTATTGTTTGGTCACTGTTGCGCAGCAGCCAGCAGGCTTTTGAAATGCGGTAATTATTGAGATACTCAGTGTAGGTCACATTCATAAGCTGCAGAAACAGTTTTGAAAGGTATGGATAATCATATTTAAGATATGACGCAGCAGATTTAAGCTCACAATTGCCAGCATAATTTTCTTCTAGGTATTGCAGTATCTGATGTAGTAATCTGGTTTGTTTGCTAAGCTTGGCAGCTGTAAAATTTGTTTGTTTAGCAAGTCTGGCGCACATCTCATAGATGAAGCTTTTCTGTTCATAGATGGAGTCAAGCTTGTTTAGATCGACGAATTGATCTTTGAGAATATTATTAACAGGAATCAAACCTTGGTATTCATGGTCGAAATCACCAACAAGCTCTGGAGAAAACTGAATAATAACTACACTTGAATCTCCTGAGCGCTGAAAAGAGTGCAGTTGGTCGTGGAAAACAAACGCCACATCCCCTGTGGAAATATTGTATTCAATTTCATCTATTATCAAGGACATATTGCCGCTCTTAACAAATATCAGCTCGTACGCCCGATGGAAATGATAGGGAAATTGAATGCTCTCCAAATCAAACTTACGAAAAACTGTTTGGTGGTCAGTTCCATGCTTCTCAAAAAATACCATTGATATCTGTTTTACCTCTTACTATTTGCCGGAGCAATTTATAACACCGTAAAAACATTTAACACTAATATTGTCTCAAGGTCCACTATTTCTTACATATGAGTTGGAGGACATCAGTTATATAATTACTCTATGTTTTTCCTTGGGAGGATATTGTGAGTCGAATAAGTGAATACAGTGATATGGGGCGATCAGTAACACGATTAGTTCTGCCTGTATTAATCGAGCAATTTTTCATAGTGATCATGGGTGTCGTCAATACGATGCTCGCTTCAAATTTAGGACCAGAGTCAATTTCTGCTATAGGCATGGTTGATTCGATCAGTTTCATTATTATATCTGTGTTCGGTGCTCTTGCTGTTGGCGGCACTGTAGTAGTCGCGCAATATACCGGACGTGGCGAGAGACTGCTTGCAAACAAGGCAGCCGCGCAGGCATTACTGTCTTGTCTTGCCATTAGCCTGGCAATAACCGCGCTGATTTTTATTTATCAGGAGCCGCTATTGCAAATGCTTTATTCCGAAGCAGAGCCAGATGTCATGAACAATGCTTTGGCATTTATGCGCATCAATCTATGGTCTTACCTGCCTCTGGCTTTGTTGAGTGTTGCTTTCGGAATATTGCGAGGTGCTGGAGATACACGAACTCCTATGATCGTATCTATTCTAATGAATCTGCTAAATGTTATCTTAAGCTATACTCTGATTTATGGCATTTCTCTTAACTGGGGAATACTGAGGCTCAATACACCAGCATTTGGCATCGATGGTGCTGCTGCCGGTATTTCACTGGCACGCCTGGTGGGAGCGATATTGATACTGATCCCTCTGTTAGGAGGTTCTAAGGATATTCAAATATTAAGATCTGATTTTCTCTCATATGACTCATTAATGCAAAAAAGAATCTTTTCACTTGGCATCCCGGCAGGTGCTGAACAACTGATGTTTAATGGAGGCAAACTTATCCTGCAAACCTTCATAGTAGGACTTGGTACAGCCTCCATGGCAGCGAACGCGGTCACTAATTCCGTCAACGGACTGATACTTATACCTGGTAATGCTCTTGTAATTGCCGCGACGACCTTGACTGGTCAGCTTATTGGCAAAGGCCAGCCCAAGGAAGCCAAGAAGCATTTAAAATTCCTTGTTCTTGCCGCCAGCGCAGCAATGCTGGTTCTTAGCCTGATTATTTTACCTTTACTTAAGCTGATAATTGGTTTATATACAAAAGATCCAGATACCGCAAAACTCGCCTATATTGTTCTGGTAAGCTCATTAATCGCCCAGCCGCTGCTCTGGTCGGCATCCTTCGTAATGCCTGGAGGACTGCGCGGAGCCGGAGACGTCAGTTTTACAATGATCGTCTCCATCATAAGCATGTGGGTCATGCGAATTGTCTTAGGCTATGTATTCGCAATTCTACTTCAAATTGGCATCCTTGGTATTTGGCTGTCTATGTATGCGGACTGGCTATTCCGTTCAACCTTTTTCGCGTTAAGGATCAGAGGGAAAAAATGGCTGAAAAAATCAGTAATTGACTAGATCTCATATGGGGGCTTACCCTCTCTTCTGATGTTTATCTCGTCAATAACCGCATTAGTTCTGTACTGAAGCAGAAACAGGATTGTTTCCGCAACATCATCCGGCATGATCATGCCCTCTGAGGATAGATCAGGCCTGGCAACACTCAGCATATCTGTATAAACACCACCTGGACAGACAGTATGAACTCTGATGCCCTCGGTATAGAGTTCATTGGCGATTGCCTTGCTCATTCCCCTGAGAGCATGCTTAGAAGCCGCGTAAGCAGATTGTCCGGCATATCCCTTGTGCCCTAATGATGAAGAAATGTTTACGATAGCGGCATGATCACTCAGGCGCAGGTATGGCAACACCTTCTGACTTAGGACGAATGGCGTTCTGACATTGATCCGATATATCTTGTCCAGGACTTCAACATCGGTTTTCTCAAAAGGAGCATTATGTGCTATTCCCGCATTATTGATCAAAACATCAATCTGTCCAAAATGATCTAAAATTTTATCAATGCAGCTAGCAAGAAAATTATCATCTGTCAGATCTCCAGGCAAGGAAAATACTCTTGCACCTAACGATCTTGCAAGCTCAGCTGTCTGATTTATTTTGGAAATATTATGTCCTCCCAGTAGTGCTAAATTAGCACCAGCCTCGGCCAGCTTAATGGCAGTTGCTTTGCCAATTCCTCCACCTGCTCCCGTGATAACAACAACTCTATTGTCTAGTAAAATCTTCATTTTAGATCCTCCTTATATACAAAAACCAATATGTATTAGTATTCATTTATTTCTTATTCACGCTATTTCATACTATTTTATCATCATTTAGTAATAATTATTCTAATATTTAATATTATGTTATATTTCTTTGATACCGCTCTGATTTCTCCATTAGCTTAGATCTATTTAGCTGAACAATCAAAAAAACTCCGCCCTCACCCATTGGCAAAAGCGGAGCAAAGCGATAATCTTAGCGCTCAGGATAGTCTGTTACGGAAATCCTCATAGCCAAATTCTCTGATTATTTTGAGTCCATTCTCCTCGCTGTAAAGAGCAATAGAAGGGAGCTGCACACCATTAAAAGTATTATTCTTGACCATTGTATAATGAGCCATATCACAGAATACTATTTTTTCTCCTGGCTTCAGCGGCTGATCAAACGAATAGTCTCCTATGATATCTCCTGCCAGGCAGCTTGGTCCACCCAGCCTATATGTATAGGCCTTCTCTCCTGGTTTACCAGCACCAATAACCTCAGGCCGATAAGGCATCTCAAGTACATCAGGCATATGGCAGGCTGCAGAAGTATCCAGTATGGCCAGCTCCATATTATTAGTGAGTGTATCAAGGACCTCGGATACCAAATATCCTGTATTGAGAGCTATTGCCTCTCCTGGCTCAAGATAGACTTGAACGTTATATTTGTCTTGTATAAATTTAATAGATTTGATCAGTCTCTCAATATCGTAATCAGGCCTGGTTATATGATGGCCTCCTCCGAAGTTGATCCATTTCATTTGTCTGATATATGGTTCAAACTTTTCATCAACAACCTGTACTATTCTCTCCAGGGTGTCAGAGTTTTGCTCGCACATAGCGTGGAAATGCAGTCCTTCTAGACCATCAAGGCTTCTGCCAGCAAAATGCTCCAGCGTGGTTCCTAATCTTGAGCCGGTATAGCACGGATCATAAATAGGCGTGCTGATTTCTGAATACTCAGGATTGATCCTTAATCCACAGGATATGTGCCTATTAGCAACAGCCTCGACCTGCGGACGATACTTCTCCCACTGACTGAAGCTGTTGAAGACAATATGATCGCTTATCCTAAGAATATCTTCGAAATCCTTGTCATTGTAAGCCGGTGAATAAATATGAACCTGCTTACCCATTTCCTCATAGCCTAGTCTAGCCTCATGTAGTGAGCTGGCTGTAATACCATGCAAATATTGTCCGATTAGCGGCATAACCGAAAACATCGAAAAACCTTTCAACGCAAGTAATATCTGACAGCCGGTCTGTCGCTGAACATAGTCAAGGATCTCCAGGTTCTTAATTAACAGATCCTGATCAACAACGTAGCAAGGTGTTGGAACCTTCGTAAAATCTATAGGCATTATTATACTCCTCTGTACTTTTTATCATTTTGGCAAAAACAGGCAAAACCTGGTTTTGCCTGCCTCCATACTGTCAATATCTAAAATGGATCTGTTACTGAATTATGTCTTATGATCAATCAATCGATCAACTCCGGATCGAAGCTCTCCTGCCAGGGCAGACCCTGCTTATTGAGCTGCTCCATGAAAGGATCCGGATCAAATTCCTCAACATTATAAACACCTGGCTTGAGCCACTTGCCAGTCAGCATCATCATTGCGCCAATCATCGCGGGAACACCTGTCGTATAGGAGATAGCCTGCGAGCCAACCTCAGCGTAACAAGCCTCATGATCGCAAACATTATATACATGATACTTAACCGGCTTGCCGTCCTTGACCCCCTGAAATATACAGCCTATATTTGTCTTGCCCTTGGTTCTTGGCCCTAGCGAAGCAGGGTCAGGCAATACAGCCTTCAGGAAATGAATCGGCGCGATCTTCTGACCATTAAAATCAATCGGCTCTATAGAGGTCATACCGACGTTTTCGAGGACACGCAAATGAGTGAGATATTTCTCAGAAAAAGTCATCCAAAAACGTATCTTTTTGATTCCTTTTATATTAATCGCCAGTGATTCGATCTCTTCATGATGAAGCAAATAGATATCCTTGTTACCGATCTCGGGGAAATTATAAACCTTCTTGATCTCAAGCGGCTCAGTTTCCACCCATTCGCCATTCTCCCAATAGCTGCCGGGAGCGGTTATTTCCCGAATATTTATCTCCGGATTAAAATTCGTGGCAAAATGATAGCCATGATCACCTGCATTGGCATCGATTATATCTATCGTATGAATCTCATCGAAATAGTGCTTCTGAGCATAGGCACTGAAAACACTAGTAACACCGGGATCAAAGCCGCTGCCAAGCAAGGCAGTCAGACCGGCCTTCTCAAATTTCTCACGATAAGCCCATTGCCATTTATACTCGAATTTTGGAATCTCAGGCGGCTCATAATTAGCAGTATCAAGATAATGTACACCTGTCGCCAAACAGGCATCCATGATAGTAAGATCCTGATATGGCAGCGCTACATTTATAACCATTTCCGGCTTGTAGCTGTTAATCAGATCAATAACCTGCTGTGTATCATCAGCATCAACCTGTGCTGCCGTAACCTCAGTCCTACCGCCGACAAGCTTATCCCTGAGGGCTTCGCATTTTGACAGAGTCCTGCTGGCGATGCAGATCGCTTCAAAAACATCAGGATTCTGGCAGCATTTATGTGCTACAACTCCGGCGACTCCACCGGCACCTATGATAAGTACTCTACTCATGGTTAACCTCCTGCTGCAGTCCGTACGCTAGCTGTTACGGCTGAATTTGCCTAGCCATAAAAAGAGCCGGCAAGTGGCGATTATACAGAATAAATAATTCATCATCAATATAATTATTTTAATGTATCCTTAAACAGCCATTGTTAGTCTAAATTTCGTCCTGTAAACCCTCTGATTCTGCCTGCTGTACTGCAAGCCGCTGCAATATCTGTGCGAGTGCCTGCCTACAGGCAACCAGGTCACTCAGCTCCATTTCAATTCCTCGTTCACCACGTTTTATCACAGCAGAAGAGCTGTCAATGACACTATTAAGCTCATCCAGTAAAACGCCATACTGCTCATGCAGGTTCTGTTCATTAATAAGCTGCTGCCACTGACGCGCAGCATTAAGGGCATTACGAGCAGACATAAAAGCCTGCATTACTTCATGCTCACGCTTCAGCTCCTCAATCAGATCAATACAATTCCACTTCATGTTGTGCTCAGTTACAACAGCCTTCAAGTCAACGCGTAGATCATCTCTACCTCTGACAGCAGCAAGAAACTCACTTATCCTGCTATCACTTAGATCATGCAGTACAGCGAAGCTCTTGTCAGGTTTCTTATAGTCTGAGCCTGCGTTAACCATTTCACAACCAGGAATACCAACCAGATAGCCAATACTCAAATTTAGATCAGCCTCTGACAGCCTTCGTCCATTTATCGACAACTCCTCGAGTACAGCCTCCATCGCCTTTTGCTGCTCCTGCAGTTCAGGAAGATAGTACAAAATGAGCTCATTATTGTCCATGTTTACCTCTTTCATGATCTATTATGGTTCTATTATTCTAGAAATACCTGTTGATTGCAACAGATGTATCTCTAGTTACTCTTGCTATTGACAGCATACCGCAGTATCTCACCAGCAAGAGGAGCTGCTGTACCGCCGCCTGATCCGCCCTCCTCGACAATTACGGCTATAGCCAGCGGATTATCCTCGTCAATAATGTACCCGATAAATAACGCGTTATTTGCTTGACCGACCACCTGTACCGTACCGGTCTTACCGGCAATAGTATACTGGTCAAAGCCAGCTCCGCTGCCTGTCCCCTCTTTTACGGCTTTGATCATCATTTCCTCAATATTAGCTGCGGTTCTTTCATTCAGAAGTCTTCTTTCCTCAGTAGGCTTCAGCTTCCTATATTCGCGTCCTGTGGGATCAGTAAAATGATCAATAATATGAGACTCCATCAGAACACCTTGATTAGCGATTGCCCCGGCAAATCGTGCAAGCTCGATTGGCGACATCGATAACTGGCTATTGCCAGTCGGTTGACCAATCGCCAGCCAGGAGAGCTGCAGGTCATCTTCCTCACATTCAATAAAGCTGCTGATACCTGTTAGACGATCAACATTATATCCCTCACCTATTCCAAGTCCTGCAGCAGTATTAAGTAGTGCCTCCCTGCCGACCTTAACACCAAGCTCACCGAAAAACACATTGCAGGACCGGGATATAGCGTCCTCAAGATAAACTAGTCCATGGCCATCCCCATTTTCATTAGCATAATCAGAATCTATAGTAGATTCACCGTGGCAATCCACATGATATTCTGGATCGTAGTCGTCTGACTGCAGCCATGCCAGTGCTGTAATCAGCTTAAATACAGAGCCAGGCGCATAAGAACCTCGCAGCGCACGATTAAATAGACCTGTGTCCGGAATATTCTCATAGTCTATTACTGACTGGGGATCAACAGAAGGCGTACTCGTTGAAGCGATGATCTCGCCAGTTTTATAATTGATTACAACTACAGCACCGCGCCTGTTTGCCAAGAGCTCAGCTGCTCGAAGTGAAATTTTGCTATCTAGAGTTAATACAACATCATCACCGCCCAGGCCTTTGCCCTGGACATCAAGCCAGAACTGATGGAAGAAATTGCGATCAGTACCCAGCAGGACGGGTTGATATCGTGTTTCTATAGTATTATCGATCCTCTGTGTATAATCGCCAACAGTGTGGAGCACGGCTTTTGCCAGGTTACTATTCTGATGATAATGTCTTATGCCATTTTCGCTCCAGGCCAGCAGCTCACCAGAGCTATCCGTTACAGAACCTGCCTGTGCATAGCGTTGGCGCAGGGAAATAAGATTCTCACCTGCAGCTACAGCAAGACGCGATTTACTTCTGTACTGCTGCATGATTAGCCCGCCGGTAAGAGCGATACCCAGGCACAGAAATAATATGAGCGAAACCTTGAGATTAAAAATTAGCTTCTTCATTTTCTGCTTACCTCACAGACTGTGTCTGCCAAGCTTAGGCTGACCGGTTCTTCTCGCTGACAAGCCCATAAGCAAGGCCATCAACAAAATTTTTGCCAAGAGCGAGCTTCCGCCTTCTGATATAAAGGGCAAAGTTACACCAGTGAGCGGAATTATTCCGGTTACTCCAGCCATCACGACTGCAGCCTCGACAAAGAACATCGTGCCTGCAGCGAGCGCAAGACTTGATGTGAAGCCATCACCGGCGATAACAGTCACACGAGCCGATCGCAACCAGATAACAATAAAAAGTGCAACAATAGTCAGAGCCCCGATCATACCGAACTCTTCACAGATGATAGCGAAAACCATATCAGATGAAACAAGAGGTATTCCTCCAGGGCTGCCATTACCAAGGCCGCGACCGATTAGTCCTCCTCTGGCAACTGCCTGCAGACCATAAACTATCTGCCGATTACTATCGTTTACCTCCTGCCAGAGAGTCGTCCAACCGGCCAGACGACGTTGTACATGAGGGAAGAATGAATATGCAGAAACTGAAACAGCAATGCCTGAAACCATGATCAGAAGAGCCGTAAGGTACTCAGAAGTCATAACAACATAAACAACAAGAGTGACTGGAAGTAATATCATGACCATTCCCAGATCAGGCAGCAGCATAATCAACATAAATACGATAGCTGCCCAAAACGCGAAAATAAGCTGGATGTTTTTAGATGGCCTGACTTTGAAGAAGGAAGCAAGAACTATAACGTATGTAATTTTCGCAAATTCGGTCAGCTGCAGCGACATCCCTCCAACCGAAATCCATAGAGTCGCGCCATGCTGATCACTGCCATGGCCGAAAATAAGCGTAGCAGCAAGAAGCGCCGGAGTTAAGACAGCACAAAGTACAGCAAGCGGCTCCAGAATCCTCGATCTGGCAACTAAAATAACAATTAGCGGGAGCAGAAGCAAGCCTAATGCTATGGAAACGCCCTGTGATTTAAGGCCATTTATTATCTTATCAGAAAATTCAGCAAGCTGGGTCATAGCTTCAGTATCACCAGAAGCAGCCATATCAGAAGCTCTTAAGACGCCTTCGCTCAGCATGCCCGACAGTCTCGTTTGAACTACTATGCCGAAAGCAAGCAAAAAAAGCAAAAGTACAAACAGGTATCGATCAAGACCGCGCAGTAAAAAAGGAAGCAAAAGGTAATAGATATCAACTAGAATAATTACCGCGATCATAGCTATAGGAAGCATCATCTGAAGCGCAATCATTCCTTCAGGAATCAGGCTATATGTAAGCCAGCTGGCAGCAGCTGCGAATAAATTGACAAGAATCCATGGTCCTAATG
>JAAYFZ010000368.1 GCA_012727965.1 Clostridiaceae bacterium | reverse complement strand
CTATCTCACTTCGCGCAAGCTTAAGCTCTATCATTGTATTGCCGCACCGGCCGGAATGATTGGAGCATCCAATTTCTTTGAATTATCTGTCGCAGTCGCGATTTCTCTATTCGGACCGACTTCTCCTGTAGCTTTGGCAACTATTGTCGGAGTCCTCGTTGAGGTACCTGTCATGTTAACGCTGGTCAAAATTGCCAACAAGACTACTGACTGGTTCCCTCCGGAGCCGGAAATCACCGCGTGATGATATGAAAATGAGCTTCGATATTCTTCTGCCAGTTTGCAAGACTCCTGTGGATCACGCGTCCTAGATACTGACGTTGAAGCAATCATCGCATACGTACAAATGGCAACCATGGCAACGGTGGAAATGCTGTTGAGCTTCATTTTGAGCCCGGTTAAAAGCATTCTCATGTTCTTTTTGCCACTCCGGAGATTGACCCTCAAAACGCTCTGACAAAATATCACCACCGCGCTCGAGTGAGTAACCAAGATTTCCCAAACGGCCGCCGGTCAGATTGCCAATCAAACCAATACCCCGCGATATACCGCGCAGGCCTTTTCCCTTTTTATAAGTCTCTGACTCAACGAAGCTGCTCTTGTAACCATCGTTGCAGATATCACAGTAAAAGGTAAACTGGAAACCGGCTTCTGTTGAATTGTCTTCATAATTGCGTGTAAATGACTTCAACATACAGATCAACCTCTTTCTTTATCATCATTTTTTGTGCTTTACTTTCTTACCGCATGCAGTGCATTTTGAATTTTCGAAAAACTGTAAAACGCCACAGCGATTATTCTCGCAGCGGATCATTAAGCTTTGCCCACAACGATCACAGCGATATCCAACGAAGGTTTGCTGAGCACAATGCGGGCAATTCACAAGAAGCGGCCTGCCGCAGCCGGAACAGATCATTTGATTCCTTTGAATTG
Organism: Clostridiaceae bacterium; assembly: GCA_012727965.1. GTDB lineage: Bacteria > Bacillota > Clostridia > Saccharofermentanales > UBA5734 > JAAYFZ01. Next base: position 1,265 of record JAAYFZ010000368.1, on the reverse strand, counting down.
GATTAAGACAAGATGGACATAAGTAGCCAAACGGACTGCCGCTTCCACAGTATGGACAGAAATGAGCATCACGTTCAAGTAAATTGCCGCAATGAATGCAAGGTTGCTTGTAAAACGCCATAATAACAGTACCCTACATAAATTAGAAGCTATCGCAGTTCTAATTTGAAACAACTGGCGCAAATGAAAATTCTCTTATCCCATTATAGCTATTTCGAATCCAAGTGTGCAAGCCTATCCACCTTTCTTAAATTTGCTTTTCGATGTACACTGAAAGTAATTTAGAACCAACACCGTCTCTTTCGCAAAAATGATGCAGAAGAAGGTGATTTCATGGCTTATATACATGCAAAAGGCGAGTGGCGCAAATTTGACCTAAAAAATCATAATACGGGCGAAAACCTGGTTTGCATAGCGAGCTTGGACGAAGCAGAAACGCTATATAAAAATGACTTCATTGACAAAACCTCTATCCGACAATGTCTGCGAAGAAAAGCTTTTACCTTTGAACACTTAAATATAATCGACTATATAGGTGTATTGTTTTTGGACAGAGAAAGCCTCAACACTGTTGGTGAAAAATTCTGTATTTGCTCTGGCAGCAAATCTCTGATAATCATTCATGAGAACACCGATCTTGCAAATATGATTATTAATGAACTGATTCCTGAACAAGCAGACGTTCAAACAGGTATCAGTAAATTATTCATATCACTTATGGAGAAAACTATCATTGGTCACATAGAACAACACGAGCAGATTGAGGATGAGATCGCACTTTTGGAAAATGCTTTCCTGACTGACAGGAGTAATGTTGGCCCGGATAGAATTCTTGTTCTACAGAAAAAGTTATTAGTATTTAAGCGGTTCTATGAGCAACTTCAATATGTACTGGATGATATTCAAGAAGCAAAATATAACCTCATTGATGAAGATAATATGAGACTATACACTCTGTTCACTCGACGTATCGAGAGATTACTTAGAAACGTACTGGTCCTTCGTGAATATGTGACTCAGGTACGAGAATCCTATGAAGCTGAAACAGATATCAGTTTGAATCGGATTATGCGTTTATTCACAGTCGTTACAGTAATTTTTATGCCTCTGACATTAATCGTCGGCTGGTACGGCATGAATCTTAAGATGCCTGAATATAAATGGATCTGGAGCTATCCATTAGTTATTTCTATCAGCTTAATAGTTGTGGTATTAACAATAGTTTTTTTCAAAAAAAACAAGTGGTTCTAAGTAAGAAACAAAGG
>JAAYFZ010000367.1 GCA_012727965.1 Clostridiaceae bacterium | reverse complement strand
GGGTTCACGATAGCTATTCCAGATTAGCCGACAAGATACGATGCGAATTAAAGAACAACAATCCAGGTAAGGGATTCTATTACTATTACATTCCTTTTGTGGAGTATTTTGCAAATGATGAATGGATTCGTTTATCTTATTACCCACCAGAGGCTGGTTATGATGAGCAATGGTATTATTGTGCTATAGAAAATAACAGTGAACTGGAGTACTCCACCTGGATTACTCTGTATCCGAAGTATTTGGAAGAAAAATTAATCCCTGGAAGATACAGGATAGTGCAGTTTGTAGGTCCAACAGTTCGCTATGCGGAATTTGAAGTAATATGACAATCTTTTGTATATATTTTTCTAAACTACCTTGACTCAATCTTACTTTATCTATAAAATCATACCAGATATTGAATAGTGTATCGTGCAAACACAACATATTGTGTTTGCATTTTTATATCATATCCAAGCAAAAGACGATACTTCGGAGGTTTATTATGATAACAAGAGTAGTTAAGCGAGATGGCAGAGCAGCGTCATTCAATATTGAGAAGATCGCTAACGCTATTTACAAGGCTCTAGATGCATCAGGAGAGGGATCAGATGAGACAGTCAGCAGCCGACATCTTTTGAGTATGGATCTTGCTTCAAAGGTCGCAGAATATCTGGCGATTACAGCTTCGGCTATTCCTGGAATTGAAGATATTCAGGATATGGTTGAGAGAGTTTTAATAGAAGAGAATTATCCTGAGACTGCTAAACGCTATATTCTTTATCGTGCTGAGCGTAATCGCGTTCGCGAAATGAATACACGTCTGATGCAGACCTATCACGATATCACGCATAGTGATTCGCGTCAGAGTGATGTCAAACGTGAGAATGCTAATATCGACGGCGATACAGCGATGGGTACAATGCTGAAATATGGCTCTGAGGGTGCGAAAATGTACTATCAGATGTTTATGCTAAGCCCGGAACATAGCTCTGCCCATCAAGCTGGGGACATCCATATTCATGATCTTGATTTTTACTCTCTGACCATGACCTGCTGTCAGATCGACCTGATCAAATTGTTTCAGGGCGGTTTCTCAACTGGGCATGGACATTTGCGCGAGCCAAGGGATATCAGAAGCTATTCTGCTCTGGCCTGTATTGCTATTCAATCGAATCAGAATGATATGCATGGCGGTCAGTCAATTGTCAATTTTGACTATGCGATGGCGCAGGGTGTGGCCTGCACATATCGTAAGCTCTTCGAGAAGCATTTAGTTACCGCTCTTGGCCTTCTGACATCTATTGAAGAACCTCAGGAACAGGCGAAGAATATTGTCTCTGAACTAAAAAAACGGACTGGCAAGGATCCATCTGTTAGTCAGGAATCAGATTATTGTGAGGTTTTGCTGGAGCTTCTGCAAGTTATGACCGGAAATGTTGATGTTGCAGCGAGAGTTAACAAATTTGTTCTTGAAAAAACATTTGAAGAGACTGACAAGGCAACCTATCAGGCTATGGAGGCTCTGATCCATAATCTTAATTCCATGCATAGCAGAGCCGGAGCTCAGACACCGTTTAGTTCGATCAATTATGGCATGGATACCTCTGCAGAAGCCAGAATGGCGATCAGAAATCTGCTTAATGCTACTGAGGCAGGTCTTGGGAATGGTGAGACTGCTATTTTCCCGATCCAGATATTCAGAGTCAAAAAGGGTGTTAATTACGCAGAGGGCGACCCGAATTATGATCTTTTCCGACATGCATGCCGCTGCAGCGCCCGCCGGATGTTCCCGAATTTCGCTTTTCAGGATGCGCCATTTAATCTTAAGAGCTATGATCCCTCAAGAGTCGAGACAGAGATCGCCTATATGGGCTGCAGAACCAGAGTTGCTGCCAATACTTATGATACTGAGCGTGAGATTACATACAGCCGTGGTAATTTAAGCTTCACTTCTATAAACCTGCCGCGTTGTGCCATCATGGCAGAAGGCAATCTCAACACCTTCTACCGCAGACTTGATGAAATGATGGAATTGATTTGTCAGCAGCTACTTGAACGCATGGAGGTTCAGGCGCGCAAGCATGTCTATAATTTCCCGTTTTTGATGGGACAGGGGTTGTGGCTCGATTCAGAGAAACTCAATTGGGAAGATGAGATCAGAGAGGTCATCAAGCATGGTACTCTGTCGATCGGTTTCATTGGTCTGGCTGAGACACTGACATCACTGACAGGGCGTCATCATGGCGAGGATGAGAATTCACAACAGCTCGGTCTGGAAATCATATCTCATATGCGTGCTTTCTGCGATGAAAAATGTAGACAGACAGGACTGAATTTTTCTCTCTTGGCAACACCTGCAGAAGGTTTGTCCGGTCGTTTCTTGAGATTGGATCGCAAGAATTTTGGAAAAATTGATGGAGTTACGGATAAGCCATACTATACAAATAGTTTCCATGTCCCCGTAAGATATGATATCAGCGCTTTTAACAAAGTCAGGCTCGAGGCTCCGTATCATGAGCTGACAAATGCAGGTCATATCACCTATGTTGAGCTCGATGGTGATACGACACAGAATATCGAAGCTTTTGAAAAGGTCGTGCGCCTGATGGCAGAGAGCGGAATTGGCTATGGCGCAATCAATCATCCGATCGATCGTGATCCTGTATGCGGATATAACGGCATTATTGGCGACTCATGTCCTGCCTGTGGACGTGAAGAGACTGAAAGTGAGCCTTTTGAACGCATCAGAAGAATTACAGGTTATCTGGTAGGTACACTTGATCGTTTCAATAATGCCAAGAAGTCAGAAGAGCATGACAGAACAAGACATGGTCTGTAGGCTTTTTGGAGTAGCTCTTGAATCAATCACTGATGGACCAGGAATCAGATTTGCGATATTCGCTCAGGGCTGTCCGCATTTTTGCCATGGCTGCCATAATCCGGAGAGTCATGATTTTCGCGGCGGATATGAATATGATGCAGATGAGCTGATAAGGAAAATCCTGTCAGACCCTCTGCTTGATGGTGTTACCTTCAGTGGTGGTGAACCCTTCATGCAGGCAGAAGAATTTGCCTATATTGCAAGAGCTGTTCGCAGCAGCAAAAGAAATATCATTTGCTATTCGGGTTATACCTGGGAAGAGTTGCTGGAGCAAGCAGATACAAGACCTGGTTGGCATGAGATGATCAGTTTGACAGATATATTGATCGATGGAAGATATGATAATAATCAGAAATCAATGGATCTGAGATTTAGAGGTTCACGCAATCAACGAGCCATTGATGTACAAAAAAGTCTTAAAACCGGTGAAATAACACTGTTTGATTTGTGACTTCTTGCATGCGGCTGTTATGGGCGTTATAATGATGCCTGAACTGCAGGTCGATTGCAGACTGTCCATATAAAAGGGCAGCTGTCACCATTCAAGGAGACTGCTATGGCGAAACATCTCAGTTTAGCATCATATACCGGCAGCGGTATGGTTATACAGCAGCAGCTGCCATATTATCTTGCCGGAAATTTCAAACCGGCAGCAGCTGTTTCAGTCAAACTTGAGCGTTTCCCACTTGATGGCAAATCTATTTCACCACTTGACAGTAATTATGGTTGTATCTTCGAGCAGGAATTGACCTGTGATGAGTCAGCGGCCTTTTGCTTCGAACTTCCTGCTTTGGAAGCTTCTTTTGATTATTATGAGATTACAGTTACAGCTGGTCGTGAAGTTATAAAAGTAAATGATGTATTAGCTGGCGAGGTTTGGGTCCACGGCGGTCATTCTGAATTTTCCGTAGATTTGGCCAGAGGCCTTGATCAGAAAATTATCCAAGAGACTGCCAATTTGCATTTTCTGCGGTTTTTTCAACAATCAAGAGATGGTCTGACATCCAGGCGTGATAATTACAGTTACTCACCACGCTTAGAGGCTGCGGGAGCAGTCTGGTGTTATGGTGATGATCCGGAAGCGGTCTCTAGCTTAGGTGCACTTGTCTGGTATTTTGCCAGATCATTGCAACAGGAGCTGCATATACCTGTTGCTATTATTGAAACATCTATGAACTCCACATTTATACATAGCTGGTTATCACGTGAGTCGATTGATAGTCATGCTCATATCAGACAAAGAGTCGAGGCCTATGGCTTCTACCGTGATGAAAACACGTGGCAGCTTGCCGGGGATTGGGGATCAAGTCTACCTGCTGCTCTCTATAATCATAAAATCGTACCCCTTAGCGGACTTGGTATTAGAGGAGTGATCTGGCATCAGGGGCAGAAGGATCATGCTTATCCTGATTATTATCTTTCTGCACTTAAGAATTTGATCAGCGATTGGCAAAATGTATTCCGCATACCCGCTGATAAGCCTCGGAGCCAGGTCCCTGGAACAGATCTTGCAGACGCTTCAATGACTGGACAAGAGAGCAATGGCAGTTGTGCCTGGATGCTTATACAACATCTGCCGGCTGCTTGCAGTGAGGATCACGACGGTCTGGCAATCGCCCGCTATAATGAGTCATTGTCACGCGTTAAGCATCAGGTTAAGGGCAAGATCGCTGTTCTTCCAACCTATAATCTGTACAAAGAAAAACCGTCATCTGCGCGGGTATGGTCATCCCCTGATTTTCAGATCGATCTGGAAAAAGCAGGACAGAGTCTTAAGCAGATGGCAGCAGGCATGCTTTATCATCGCAAAGCTTCAGAATCGGCACCGGAATGCATAGGTATTGAAATGGTCGGTGATAAGCTGCTTCTAAGCTTCAGCAATACGGCTGAGGGTCTTAGGCTAAATGATGGCGGCAGTAGACTCAGCGGATTTGCGGTTTGCGGAGAGGACAGGGTTTTTCTCCCGGCTAAGGCTCGCATACTTTATGGAGTCAGAGTTCTGGTTTGGCATGATCAAATCAGAGTACCGCAGGCCGTGTGCTATGCTTTTGCCAGTATGAATCAGGATTCCAATCTCATTAACAGTGAGCATATTGCTGTGATACCGTTTCGCTCTGACAGGCAAACGGCCAAATATCGTTTGCCTTCTGAATGGACGCATTGTGATCGGTTGACGGCCTGGGCGGCAGCTCAGCGTGCCGGATGCTCGGATCGGATAAGCTACCTACTGACAGAGAAACTTCCTGTATGGCGAGTGAAGTCTGGCGATGCGGTACTTAGTTTAGATGGTTCCAATAAGCAAGAGGGAGATGCCTCACTGTTTATTAAGTATAAAAAATCTGCCTCAGGCAGTACTTTTGAATTGCAGCCATGTCTGGAATATGGATCATTGTTTCCGCCGATGGATATCAGTGATTATGGTCAGATCAGCATAGATGTATTCAACCCGGATAATCAGATGAAGAAGCTGTGGATCTGTATTGATATGGTGGTACAGGATGAATCTGACTTGCCAGAGCGAACAGAGCTGATTACCAGCCAGCAGGCCCTGGTAATTGGTGCGCTGCGCTGGCAGAGCTTCCAGTTTTCCCTTGAATCGGAGGAACAGGCGACAACTTATAGCAGAGCCATCAACGAGCTCAAATTTTGTTTTGAGGATAGTAAATCTGACGGCTCTGTTTATATCGATAATATAAGGTTTCTTGCCAAGTAGACAAATAATGTGTAGAATGTTTTCTTAATAGATAGATCTGTGTTGATGGTGAGGAGTAGTCTTAATTGGTGCCTACAGAGAAGGAGATCCACGGGCTGGAAGATCTCCAGGCAACTCGAAGATGAAGGTCGCTCCAGAGCAGACGCAGCCGCAGCGTGAACAGCGGGAAGAGTGCTTGTACGACGACTTTTTCGTCAGTGCAGGAAAACTGGTGGTACCACGGAAGATAGCTTTCGTCCAGTTATGTTTTGAGTAAACATACTGGAAGGAGGCTTTTTTATATGGGTGAAGGACTGATACTGGCGCTGAAAATAGTCGGGTTATTGTTTGTTGCTGCCGGAGTGATAGTTATATTTCTTGCCCCGAGGATCGTCGACCGCAATGGTTTGGCTGAGAAGAAGCAGGATGATCCCAGGCTTACGGCAATGATGGATGATGAGCAGAAGGCAAAATTCAAGCGTGATGCTGCCATTGTCGATATCAAGCTCAAGGGGCTGCTTCTGGCTTCTCCTGGTTTTATTATCGTTCTTGTGCTATTTAGATAATCTAGCTGTTAGTTCTATTGTTTCAATTTTTTGATATTAACCTTGAATATGAAGGAGGAAGATATATGTCCAGAATTGATGATATCAGCAAAGCTTTTGAACCTGCAGAGGCAGAGGCCAGGTTATATGGCAGGTGGCAGGAGGAGAAGCTGTTTTCACCTAAGGCCGATCCGGATAAAAAACCCTATACGATCGTGATCCCGCCACCGAATATAACTGGGCAGCTGCATATGGGGCATGCTCTTGATAATACATTGCAGGATATCCTGATCAGGCATAAACGAATGCAGGGATATGCTGCACTTTGGCTTCCTGGCACGGATCATGCTTCTATTGCCACTGAGGCGAAAATCGTTGAGAGAATGCGCGGTGAAGGTATCAGCAAGGATGATATTGGCCGTGAGGAATTCCTCAAACGCGCCTGGGACTGGAAGAGTGAATTCGGCGGTCGTATTATTGAACAGCTTAAGAGACTTGGTTCTTCCTGTGACTGGAGCCGTGAGAGATTTACTATGGACGATGGCCTATCTGAGGCTGTACAGGAAGTATTCATAAGACTCTACAAAAAAGGCCTGATCTATCGCGGCGAGAGGATAATCAACTGGTGTCCTCATTGTCTGACCTCAATATCTGATGCTGAAGTTGAGTATCAGGATAAGCAGGGCAGCTTCTGGCATCTGCGCTATCCTCTGGCTGATGGCAGCGGCCATCTTATGCTGGCTACGACCAGACCTGAGACTTTGCTGGGCGATACAGCTGTGGCTGTAAACCCTGAAGATGAACGTTATCAATCTCTGATCGGCAAAACGGTCATCCTGCCGCTGGTAGGCAGAGAAATACCGATCATTGCGGATAACTATGTTGATATGGAATTCGGTACAGGAGTTGTTAAGATAACTCCTGCCCATGATCCAAATGACTTCGAGGTTGGACTTAGGCATCAGCTTCCAGTGATCAATGTCATGACTGATGATGCTCATATCAATGAAGAGGGCGGCGTCTATTGCGGACTGACCAGGGAAGATGCCAGAAAAAGAATCGTTGTTGATCTTGAGGCTGGCGGTTTCCTTGAGAAGACCGAGCCGCATCAGCATAATGTTGGTGCCTGCTATCGCTGTAGTACTACAGTTGAGCCCAGAGTTTCTTTTCAGTGGTTTGTTAAGATGGAACCGCTGGCAGCTCCTGCAATTGAAGCTGTAAAAAACAATGAAACACGTTTCGTGCCTGAGCGCTTCGATAAAATCTATTTCAACTGGATGGAAAATATCAGGGACTGGTGTATATCCAGGCAGCTCTGGTGGGGACATCGTATTCCAGCATATTATTGCAATAGCTGCGGCAAAATTATGGTTGATCGTGAGATGCCTGATATTTGTCCTGATTGCGGAGCGACCTCTTTTTCCCAGGATGAAGATACTCTTGATACCTGGTTCTCTTCAGCGCTCTGGCCATTCTCAACTCTGGGCTGGCCGGCACAGACTGAGGATCTGAAGTATTTCTATCCGACCAGTGTGCTTGTAACAGGCTATGACATCATCTTCTTCTGGGTTGCGAGAATGATTTTCTCAGGACTTGAGCATACAGGCGAGGTGCCTTTTCACACTGTATTTATCCATGGTATCGTGCGCGATGGTGAGGGCAGAAAAATGTCCAAATCACTCGGTAATGGCATCGATCCTCTGGAAATCATCGATGAATATGGTGCTGATGCTCTCAGATATGCGCTTGTATCAGGTAATGCACCTGGCAATGATCAACGTTTCCAAACTGATAAGATCGAGGCAGGCCGCAATTTCATCAATAAGATCTGGAACGCTTTCCGCTTCGTTGTGATGAATTTTGATGATGAGATGACGCTGGATATCAATTCGCTTGATCTGGCTGAACTGACGCTGGAAGACAAATGGATCCTGACAAGGCTGCAGCAGCTCAAGCAGGAGGTAGGGCATAATCTTGATAAATATGAGCTGGGCGTTGCAATCGGCAAAATATATAGTTTCCTCTGGGAGGAGTACTGTGACTGGTATATCGAAATGTGCAAGTCAAGACTGTCTGATAAGGGCAGCCGCGGCCGTACTGTTGCGCAAACTGTTTTAAATCATGTGCTTGTGCAGTCAATGCAGCTGCTGCATCCGTTTATGCCCTTTGTAACTGAAGAAATTTACGGACATCTGGAAACAGACAGCGGATCGATCATGATTAGCAAATGGCCTCAGAATGAGCCTCAACATATTTTTGAAGATGCTGTCGAGCGTATGAATGTTTTGATGGACGCGATCAGAGGCATCAGAAATATCAGAACTGAGATGCAGGTTCCCTTTAGCCGTAAGATTAGCTTGCTGGTTGTATCCGAACAGGAATCAATCAGGGCAATGTTTGCTGAGAGCACTGCCTTCATGCAGAGACTGGCTGGCGTAGAGGCACTTGAAACCAGAAGCAGCAGTGAAGGTATGCCTGTTACTGCAGTTACAGCACTGTTTGCAGGCGGTGAAGTTTTCATTCCACTGGAGGATCTGATCGATATTGAGAAAGAGATCGGCCGACTGAACAAGGAAAAGGAAAACCTCGAGCAAGAGCTGCAGCGTGTCCGCGGCAAGCTTTCCAATCAAGCCTTTGTTGGTAAAGCACCGGAAAAAGTCATACAGGCGGAAAAAGATAAGCTCGAACGCTATGAGTCTATGCATCAGAGCACTCTTGAGAGAATAGCGATTCTCAGTAAGGTTTGAATGATTGCGGCAGGAGAAGAGAATTATGAGTGATGATTTGACGGTCAGAGTCAATATGCTTATGGAGGAAATGCCTAGCAGCAAGTATGACTATAAGGGCAAAACGGTCGTTGTGACAGGTGGTGCACAGGGTATAGGACGTTGTCTTAGCTTGAGCTTTGCCGCTAGTGGCGCCCATGTCATCATGATCGACAATAACGTTGATGCGATGCGTGAGGTCGTCTGGCTGTTTGATCAGATGAAATTACGCTATAGCTCAGATGGATCAGTCAGACCTATACAGGCTGATCTTGCCAGTCGTGTTGAGATTGAGCAGGCCATAGAAGCTGGCCGGCCGCTGCTGGAAGAGAAAGGGTTATATCTGCTAATCAATAATGCAGCTATTGCAGATGCGCACAGCGCCCATCTTCTCGGCGATCCGGAGGCTTTTGACAGTGTGCTTGCGGTGAACCTGCGTGCACCTTATCTCATGAGCAGCTTACTTGAGCCATGGCTCAGCCGGACCGAGGGCAGCAGCATAATTAATATTGCTTCAACTAGAGCATTCATGTCAGAACCACAGTCAGAAGGATACGGCTCAAGTAAAGGCGGAATCGTTGCTCTGACGCATGCGATGGCAGCTACGCTGGCTGACAGCAGGGTCCGTGTCAACTGTGTAAGCCCCGGCTGGATAGCCACAGAGCATTGGCAGCAGGGACTGCCGGAGGCTGTTGAGTTTTCAGAAGAAGATCATAGACAACATCCTGCCGGCCGCGTTGGCAAGCCAGCCGATATCGCAGCTGCCTGTCTTTTTCTTGGTTCAGAGGATGCCGGTTTCATCACAGGTGTCAATTTGACAGTGGATGGCGGCATGACGCATAAAATGATCTATAAATAAGCGGAAACGAATCGTCGGGTACAAAATCAGTTGACTAGCAGTAAAAACACCCATACAATAATATTGGCTCGTCCGTCGACAGACTGTTGTCTGTTAAACATAGAGAGACACGGATAAGCTGTGTTGTAAATCGGTATCAATAATATAAAAGGAGATGAACATTATGCCACTCGTAACAACAAAGGAAATGTTTCAGAAGGCTTATGAGGGCGGTTACGCCATCGGTGCTTTCAACGTTAACAACATGGAGATCATCCAGGGTATCACAGAAGCCGCGAAGGAGCTGAATGCTCCACTTATTCTTCAGGTTTCTTCAGGCGCCAGGAAGTATGCTAATCATACATATCTGACAAAACTGGTTGAAGCAGCTATCATCGAGACCGATCTGCCGATCGCTCTTCACCTTGACCATGGTGATACTTTTGAGCTATGCAAGAGCTGTATTGATGGCGGTTTTACTTCCGTTATGATCGACGGTTCACATCATAGCTACGAAGAGAATGTCGCACTGACCACAAAGGTTGTTGAATATGCTCATGCGAGAGGCGTTGTTGTCGAAGCTGAGCTTGGCCGACTTGCTGGTATCGAGGATGATGTCAATGTTTCCGCAGATGATGCTTCATATACTGATCCTGAGCAGGTTTATGATTTCGTAACACGCACAGGCTGTGATTCACTGGCTATCGCTATCGGCACAAGCCATGGCGCTTTCAAGTTTAAGCCTGGTCAGAAACCACAGCTCCGTTTCGATATCCTCGAAGAAATTGAGAAGAAGCTTCCTGGTTTCCCGATCGTTCTGCATGGCGCCAGCTCTGTTATTCCTGAATATGTTGAAATGATCAACAAATTCGGTGGCGAGATGCCTGACGCTATCGGTATTCCTGAGGATATGCTCCGTCAGGCAGCCAAGATGGCCGTTTGTAAGATCAATATCGATTCTGACCTGAGACTGGCTATGACTGGCACAATCCGCAAGTATTTTGCTGAAAATCCAGGTCATTTCGATCCTCGTCAGTATCTAAGCCCTGCACGTTCTGCTATCAAAGGTATGGTTGAGCACAAAATCAAAAATGTTCTCGGCTGTGATGGTAAGATCTGAATAAACTAAGTTTCTAGTTTTATTCAATAAATAATCAACAAAAATAGAACTGCCCGTGCTTATTGTTTGCACAGGGCAGTTTTTATTTTTGAATAAATAATGCTCAATTCATACTGCTTCTTAGAAATAAATTTAAGCCAAAGGTTCAGTACTTATTAGCTTGCCGTGAACCAGCAGTCGATGCGAGGCAACTCTAACCGGGTGACATGTAACCAACAGGAGCCTGTTCTCGCCATCTGTCTGTTCATTGAAATAAGCAGGTAGTTCCTGCGGGTCTATAATACTGATGCGGTCAACTTCATAGGTGAAACGAGCTTCCTTGGTTTCAATGACAACGATGTCACCAGTTACGACCTCGCCAAGTCTGTTGAAATGTCTGCCGTAATCGTACATTCTGTGGCCAAGATATATGCTTAGTCCAGGTTCTCCTGGAGATGCACTGTAGCTGTAATGGCCGATAGCTACACGCAGATTATATTTGGTTGAGCCCTCGGCGACAGGCATATCAACACCGATTTTGTCAATTTTGATCTTGCCGATTGCTTTTACCGTTATGACCTCTGGTTCAGGCTCTGGCTCCGCGATATCAGATTCAGCAGGTGGTATGTCATAGCCGTCGTTATCTTCGAAGTATTCGAGATCTTCTCCTGGAACGACCCATTGATCAGCCTGGAAGGTTATCGTTCCATCTCCATCATCGAAGTTTTCCTGAAGCTTCGAACTAAGCCTGTCCTGTTGCCAATGTACATACATGGGCTTAACTATCAGATAAATACCGACAACAGCGATAATAATTACAAGAATATCGAGAAACCAGATTATCGGCTTCTTAGGTTTGCGTTCCTTGATCGGGTTCTCAATTGGTTTTTCTCTGTTGAAGATCGACATTTATGATCAACTCCCATCAGTTTTGCTTCATTTCCTCAGCCGCTTGCTGCAATAGCTTGCCATCTTGCGGAGGAAGTTCTTTTAGCTTTTCAGCTAGCTCTTGCAGAACTTCAGCCTCCTTGCGCAATCTCAGGCGAAATGCCCGTCGCAAGAATGCATTGTCGTATTCCTTGTGCTCGAGAGCCGTAACAGGCTCAAAGGGCTTGACTGGCTGTGGATTATTGTTATCATCTATGGCGACAAAAACCAGATATGCCCGATTTACATGCTTCCTGCTAAGATCAAGGTGTTCAACGAAGGTATCTACCCGGACTTCCAGCGAAGTATTTCCAGTCCAGGTTACTTCCGCTTCAAGGACAACAGTGTCGTTCATTTTTACAGGTGCTATAAATTCCAGAGGATCGACCGCGGCTAATGTAACATCGCGGCAGGCATGCCTCCTGGCCTCAACTGCGGCAGTAATATCTATCCATTCCATAAGCTTGCCGCCAAATAAGCGCCTCGCTCCATTAACATGTGATGCCATAACGATCTGGACTTGTGTAGTTCTCAAAAAACCACCTCCGTTGAACTATTTTAGCAAACAGCCGCTTACAATGTATGGTTTTTGCTCCAAAGATACAAAAGAGTAACAGAAAGAACAGAAAATTACTACAACTTCCATGCTGTGCTAGACTATTATAATAGAGATCGGAGCTGATTAAAATATGATCAGACAAGATAAGGGGAATATAAGCATGATCATTATGGTAAAAGGCGAGAACAGCTTAATTGAGCATGTATCGGACCAGCCGATAAACCTGCTGCATCTTCTGCAGGAACATAATGCAGTGATAAGCGCACCCTGTGGCGGTAACGGCAGCTGCGGCAAATGCAGGGTAAATATTGAAGGACTAGGCAGCGTATTGTCCTGCCAGACTGTCATAAGCCCTGACTGGGCAGCTGAAAATGGTTTCCGACCTGATCAGCCAATTGTTGTACATTTGCCTGAATACGGCAAGGCACAAATATCATCTGAAGGTCTTATGCCGGATATAATAATTGATCCGCTGCTTAATCGTGGGCAGGTAGAGCTTGATCCAGCCAGCATCATTGATCAACGTTCAAATGAACAGCGTTTCGAAGAAACCAGCGGACTGAAGGTGCCATTTGCACTTCTGCCGCAGCTCTATGACATCATAAGCTCAGGACATTTGAAAATTGACTTACTATTCAAGCGCGATACAGGCGAGGTTACGCATTTTTTGAATGCAGATACAAAACGTATTCTTGGTGCTGCCTTCGATATTGGTACGACTACTCTTGCTGCCTGGCTCTATGATCTGGAGTCTGGTGACAGACTGGGTGTTAGTTCCAGGTACAATCCACAGCGCAGTTT
>JAAYFZ010000366.1 GCA_012727965.1 Clostridiaceae bacterium | reverse complement strand
ATCTTCTCTAGCGGTTAGAATAACAAGTATACGTGGTATTAAATGGAAAGAATCACCAATAACCAGGACCAGCCCCATAATACCAGCCAACATGCGTATGGGGCTGGTTGACACGCCAGTGAGCTGTAAAATGCTTATAATTAGAGCGGCTGCGAGATAGAATAAATCAAAAACTACCTCAATGGTTCCAAAAACACGCTTCATATAATGTTGGTCCTCTCGTTTGGCTGGAGCATATAAAACGCATCAGACTGACTGATTGTTATTAGGACTTAATACTATTATAATCCATATCAGGTATAAGGCAATAGACATAAGTCCAATATTTTTGTCCGCTTCTTGTGTAACATAAATTTCGGCGACAGGTGTATATATAGCTTATACTGCTTATAATGTGTTGGAGCGTAGATTGCTGAATATGCAATAATAGAAACATCAAGCAAGGAGAAGAAATTTGAGCAGCATTTCAGAAGGCACTGAAGAATTGAGTTCAAAAAGAAACATATGTCCGCCAACTGCAGGCATGAGCAAACTGAAGCGCTATGTATACATAATACTGGGCTCGATTTTTTTGGCCCTGGGTATGATAGGTGTATTTATACCGGTGTTGCCGACCACTCCATTTCTTCTGCTGACGGCCTTCTTCTATCTTCGAAGTTCATATAAATTGTACTGCTGGCTGACAGACCACAAGCTTTTTGGTTCTTATATAAATGACTATATGAAACATCGGGCGGTCAAGAAGAGGGCAAAAGCAGCAGCTCTTGTATTTCTCTGGACGACTATGACTATATCGATAGTATTTGTTCCGATAACTATTGTAAAAATCCTGCTGCCGCTGATCGGCCTGGCAGTTACTTTGCACATTCTCTCCCTTAAAACGCTCAAATAACGTATTGTCTGAAAATTAGAAATAAAAGTGCAGGTAAAACCGCTATTCATTAAGTTTTTTGCCTGTTTTCCATTTGCATATACCTAGGTTTTGCTTTACTATGTTTACGTATTTCTAAGCTGACCTGAGCCAGGCATTGTGAGTGCCAGTAGGGGCTGCAGGCAGTTCTCGAGGAGGAATAATTGATGACGAGAATGGTTGGTACTGCTGTGCGGGGAATCCGTGCGCCAATTGTACGTGAAGGTGATGATCTGGTTGAGATCGTTGTGAGCTCGGTGATTGAAGCCTCGAAGACAGAGGGCTTCTCACTGCGAGACCGCGATGTTGTTGGTATAACTGAATCTCTGCTGGCTAGAGCACAAGGAAATTATGTTGATATCTCAACAGTAAGTGCAGATATAGCCGCCAAATTTCCCGGTGACATAGCTGTTATTTTTCCGATACTCAGCCGAAACCGTTTCTCTCTGATTCTCAGGAGTCTGGCTCTGACAGGCCGCAAAATCACGCTGATCATGAATTATCCCTGCGATGAGGTTGGTAATCATCTTATGGATGTTGATAAGATGGAGGATGCAGGCATCAATCCTTACACAGATGTACTGACTGAGGATGATTTCCGCCATTTATTCGGACACGAATATCTCCACCCTTTTACTGGACTTGATTATATTGACCTCTATAAGAGTCTGGCAGAAAATGACAATATTGAAATTGTTCTGGCAAATGACTATAAGGCAGCATTGAGCTACTCGCAGGATGTTCTTGTAGCTAATATACATGACAGGGCTAAGCTGAAGAGGAAACTGCTGGAAGCTGGTGCCAGAACTGCACTTGCTCTTGACGATATAATGAATCAGTCTATAGATGGCAGTGGCTTCAACCCTGATTATGGGCTGTACGGCTCAAACCAGGCCGGTGAAACAAGGCTTAAGCTCTTCCCGCGCGATTGCCAGGAATTTGTATCAAGTGTTCACGAGCAGCTTCTGTCTAGAACCGGCCATAAGATCGAAGTCATGGTCTATGGTGACGGTGCTTTCAAAGATCCGCAGGGCAAGATATGGGAGTTGGCTGATCCTGTTGTATCACCTGGCTTCACTGATGGTCTGCGCGGTACACCGAATGAAATCAAGATGAAGTACATTGTTGATAATGAGCTTGAGGGCATGAATGAAGCAGATACTTCAGAAGCGCTGAAAAACAAGATACTGTCCAAGAATAATGATCTCGTCGGGCAGAAGGCTTCTGCCGGTACTACGCCGCGCCAGCTGACTGATCTTCTGGGCAGCTTATTTGATCTGACCAGCGGCAGCGGCGACAAGGGCACACCGATCGTTCT
>JAAYFZ010000365.1 GCA_012727965.1 Clostridiaceae bacterium | reverse complement strand
GAGTACAATGGACGTACAGGTTATGTCGCTGCTGAGTTTACGTCTGCCGAGATGGTTTTTGTACCGGTTGATCAGACAAGATATGTTGACGCGACAGGATTGAATGTCAGAGCTCAGCCTAACGCTGAGGCTGAGGTTCTCGCCAAGCTGAGCAAGGATGATAAGGTAAAACGCATAGGTGTTGGTGACGGATGGTCGCTTGTTAAGACCAGTGGCGGAACCGAAGGCTATGTTTCATCTGAGTATCTCACAGAGACCGTGCCGGCTTCTGTAATCGCTGCGCAACAGGCTGCTCAGGCAGCAAGTCAGCCCAAGAGCAGTCCGGTGGTTTCTAATCCAGGCGCAGTCGTCGGCAATGCAGACATTAATACCATCGTTGAAATTGCATGGTCAGGATTGGGAGTGCCATATGTAGGTGGCGGATCAAGCTTAAGTGGTTTTGATTGTTCAGGCTATACTTCCTGGATATATAGGCAGGTCGGCATCGATATCTCACGTTCGTCATACTCTTATCTCAATGTTGGTATGGAAGTACCGATGAGCGATATCCAACCAGGAGATATTATCGCGATGGATACGAATCGTGGTGATGGCAGAACAGTTATATCCCATGTTGGTATCTATGTAGGAGGCGGTCAGGTTCTGCATGCTTCATGGAACAGACAGAGAATCGCTCCAACAGATCTTGGCAGCCTCAGTGCCTATGGTATGCAGCCGGTTTCTGTCAGGCGCATTGTAAATTGACACAGAAGGCAACGGAATAGATAACACATAATGCTGCCGGATTGCGAAACAGCGATCCGGCAGTTTTTTTCAGGAGTTAAGTGATGAGAAGAGAAGCTGGAGTTTTACTTCATATAACAAGTCTGCCAGGTCCATATGGTATCGGCAAGCTCGGCAGAAATGTGGCTGCTTTTGCAGAACTACTGGCTGATACCGGGTTCAGCTGGTGGCAGGTGCTGCCTTTTGGACCACCTGCGGCAGGATACTCGCCCTATCAATGTTACTCGGCTTTTGCCGGTAATCCTATGCTGATAGATCCGGAATGGCTGCTAGAGCATAAATTGATCACGCAGGCTGAGCTTGAAGAATGCAAGTATCCTGGTTCGGCACATGGCTGTGATTTTGTTTGGCTTGAGAAGACTACGGAAACAATGCTTAGAAGGGCATATGCCAGATGTTCGCTGGAGCTGCTGGAACAGGTTCAGGGTTATGCCGCTAGACAGCAGCATTGGCTGCCGGATCATGCTGTTTATATGACGCTGCGAATTGAAAACGACAATCAGCCTTGGTGGCTCTGGCAAGATCAGAAGCTTAGGTCACATGATAATGAGACTCTGGCGCATTACACAGAAAAGCGCCAGGATGAGATCAATTATCACTGTTTCGTGCAGTATATATTCGATCTGCAATGGCAAGAGACCAGAGCAATGATCCATGAATTCGATATAGGTTTGATCGGTGATCTGCCTATCTATGTTTCTCTCGATAGCAGCGATGTCTGGGGCAATACCCATCTGTTTGAGCTTGACAGCAATCTAAAACCACTGCGGGTCGCTGGCGTGCCGCCAGATTATTTTAGTGAAGACGGACAGCTATGGGGCAATCCCCTTTATAACTGGCCAATACATCGAATGGACAAGTATCATTGGTGGCGTCAGAGGATAGGTCAGTCTCTGCAATGGTTCGATCGCCTCAGACTAGATCATTTCCGGGGTTTTTCAGCTTATTGGGCTGTGCCGGCTGATGCGGAAAATGCCAGACAGGGGGAGTGGCTGCAGGGACCTGGTTCCAGTATATTTCATTATTTGTTCGCGGATTATGGCCATGATGCTTTTATCGCTGAGGATCTCGGAGAAATCGACGGGGCGGTTTATGAACTGCTTGAAGAGCTTAAGCTGCCGGGTATGCGTGTACTTCAGTTTGGTTTTGATCCGGATTCAGACAGCCACCACCTTCCATGCTTCTATCCGGATAACAGCATTGCTTTTACCGGTACACATGACAATAACACACTGCTCGGCTGGCTCTGGGAGATCGATGATCGTCAGAGACGCTTCACACTGGATTATTGCGGCTTCGAAAATTCATCGCCTGACTGGGGTCAGGGCGGGTCGGATTCCCCGGTTATAAAAGCATTGATCAGATTGGTCTGGTCCAGTGCTTCCGCTCTGGCAATCGTGCCCGTACAGGATCTGCTCGGTTATGGCAGTGATACCCGCATGAATATGCCGGGAGTAGGCAGTGGTCAGTGGCGTTATCGCATTACAGATGAGGATCTGGCAAAAATCGACCGCGGCTGGGTTAGGAATCTCAATAAGACATATCGACGCTGGCGTAAACGTAAACTGGCAAAAGAAGAAATCTCTTGAGCATTTGGAGCTGTTTCTCTATAATGAATAAATGTTGTTATTGCAATAGAAAGGACGTGCTAAAGGATTATGGCAAAAAGATCATTTGCCAGAGCCGGTGTTAAGGCCAAGCCTATTACATTTTTCATCGTCTCAGGCATCATACTCCTGGCTCTGCTGCTTACGTGGACGGGGCTTACCCTGCCGGTACCCGGTTCCGATGATATTATCGAAATCAAGGGCGCCCGCGACATTCGTTTCGGCATCGATATCGTTGGAGGTGTAGAAGCAGTTTTCGCACCGAAGGATTACGATGGTGAACCAAGTGCTGAGGATCTGGCATCAGCCAGAAGCGTACTTGAACTTCGTATGGATAATCTCCAGATTCTTGATCGTGAGATTACAGTTGAGCGCAGCAAGGGCAGAATAATAGTTCGTTTCCCTTGGAAATCCGGTGAAACTGAATTTAATCCTGAACAGGCGCTGATCGAGCTTGGTGAGATGGCCAAGCTTACCTTCCGCGATCCTGATGGCAAGGTTGTACTAGATGGTACTGATATCTCCAAGAGCATGGCAGGCTATAATCCAAATGATAATAAGCCGATCGTGCAGCTTGAGATGACAAAAGAGGGTGCTGACAAGTTTGGTGAGGCAACTGCCAGATTGGTCGGTAGGCCGATATCGATCTTCATGGATGAAACTGAGATTTCATCGCCAACTGTTAATCAGGCAATTTATACAGGTAGTGCTGTAATCGAGAATATCGATTCAGCAGAAGAGGCACTTGACCTGGCTGAGAAGATCAA
The DNA here is from genome assembly GCA_012727965.1 of Clostridiaceae bacterium. Classification (GTDB taxonomy): domain Bacteria; phylum Bacillota; class Clostridia; order Saccharofermentanales; family UBA5734; genus JAAYFZ01. The sequence goes on along the minus strand of JAAYFZ010000365.1, from coordinate 113 downwards.
TGCAGGTGCATTGCCCTTCGCACTTGAGGCTATCAGCAGCAGCACCATCAGCCCGACTATGGGCCGTGGAGCTCTCAGCGTCATGATGCAGGCCGGCCTGATCGCTTTTGCAG
>JAAYFZ010000364.1 GCA_012727965.1 Clostridiaceae bacterium | reverse complement strand
GTCATCAAAGCTCACCTTCTTCCTGTAGAGGCAAATCCCGGACCTGCTGAGCTACTGCTGCATTTCTCCCGCCAAAGCGCCCGATCAAGGCTTTTGCCATGATAATTAGTATAAGGACAATTACACCGATCAGAACGATCGTGCCGCCTGGTCTGAGATCTGCATAGTATGAGAGAAATAAACCGGAAATGGTAAATGACACAGCAAACAACACCGACAGAGCTACCGTCTGACGATAGCTGCGGGCCAGCTGCATGGCGCAAGCAGTGGGCACAACCATCAACGAGGAAACTACAAGAGCTCCGACGGTTCTGGCGGCCACAGAAACGGTGATTGCAGTCAGCAGCGTGAATATGAAATTAACTAGCTTGACCGGAATCCCGGCTAGTCTGGCAGAGGATTCATCGAGCGCAATATAGAAAAGTTCTTTGTATAGCAGCAGGAAGCTAATTAGCACTACTGCACTGACAATTATTACCAGCAGCTGCTCGAAGCCGCTGATTGCCACAATGCTGCCGAACAGAAAACTATTGAAATTGGCGGAGTTATTGACAAATCCCGAAAGAACACCGGCCAGTCCTATACCGGCGGAGGTAACGATCGCGATCGAGAGTTCTGAATAGCGGGGCAGCTTCTTACGGATTACTTCTATGCTGAGTGCAGCAATAATGCTGACGGCAATAGCACCAAGTACAGGATTGATACCGAGAAGCAGACCTGCAGCCACACCGGCCAAAGAAGTATGCGAAAGCGCGTCGCCTATCATCGAGAGACGCTTGAAAACAACTACTGTGCCAACAAGCGGAATGATTATTGCCAGCAGCAAGCCGGCCAGAAGGGCTCTGCGCATGAAATCATACTGTAGAATTTCCAGCATATTACCCTCTCCTTATCGCGTTATTGTGGTCATGGCCATGGTCGTCATCATGAGCATCGCTTGAGTGTACATGAGTATGAAGCTTATCGTCAGCAGAATGGTGATGATCAGGGTGTTGATGCCTGTGCGCCAACTCAATTTTCATCTGTTCTTTTGCCAGACAGACCATGGTTCCATCTTCGAGACAGAAAGATCTTCTAACATGCTCAGCTGATTTTGCCATATCGTGAGTAACTACTAATATCGTTAATCCGGTTTCCTTGTTAAGCCTGGCTAGAAGCTCAAAATGGGCTTCTGCATTGGCTGCGTCTACGCCTGTAGTCGGCTCATCGAGAAGTACAAGTTCTGGGGATGCTACCATCGCCCGGGCTAGCAAAACACGCTGCTGCTGGCCGCCGGACAACTCGCCGATTGGTCTCTTGACGAAATCCTGCATTCCAACTAGCTCAAGCGCGTTATAAGCCTTATCACGGGTTTTTCTTCCTGGCAGCCTCAGTAATCCGATAGATTCATAAAGATGGGCCAAAACGACCTCTTCAACTGTAGCCGGAAAACCACTGTAGGTTGCAGCCCTGTTCTGCGCGACATAGCCGATCCTCGACCAATTCTTCATATGATGCGGGTTTCGGCCCAGAAGTTTTACTGTACCGCTAAGAGGTGCCAGCTCGCCAAGGAGAATTTTTAACAGTGTACTCTTGCCCGAGCCATTGGCTCCAAGAAGCGAGACAAACTCTCCGGGCATGACTGTTAAGCTGACATCGTCCAGAACCAGATTTTGATTATAGGCGAAACTGACATGGTCAACTTCTATGACAGGATCAGTAGATTTTACTTCATCTGATGCGAGTTTTGCGGCAGTCATGATTTCCATGAGGCGATCACGCTCCTTTTCCCATATAATGCTCTATGGTCTCAAGATTTTTTCTCATTACTGAAATGTAATCATCCCCAGCTTGGCTCTGTTCATCTGTTAATCCTTCAAGAGTGCTGAGAACTGCTGTTTCAGCACCAACTGCGTTTGCAATAGTTTGTGCTACTTTTGGACTAACAAGTTCCTCGAAAAATATAACGCTGATTTCTCTATGCTCAGCTATTTCAATAATTTCTGCCATCCTGGCCGGACTCGGTTCATCCTCAGGTGATAGTCCGGAAATAGCGATCTGCTCAAGATCATAGGCTCCAGCCAGATAACCATAGGCTTCATGAGATACGATCAGTTCACGACTCGCCAGATTCTCCAGACGACTGTGAAACTCGGCATCCAATGCCTCAAACTCGGCTTTTGCCAGGGTGAAATTATCATTGTAGAAGTCGGCGCCTTCTGGATCCGCTGTGACAAAAGCATCGCGAATGGCGCTCATCTGCTTAATTGCCAGCAGCGGGTCGAGCCAGACATGTGGGTCCTGGTCGCCATGATCATGTCCGTCATCTAAATCGTGCTCAACTTCTTCACTAGTGTGCGATTCCTCTTCATTATCAACGTCATCTTCATGATCTTCATCATGATCGTGTCCTTCTCGTAGTTCCAGTCCGTCTGCTGTCTCGACAACAATGAGTGATTTGCTGGATACTGCAGAGAGGATCGTATCGACCCAATGCTCCATGCCGGCGCCGTTATAAATGAAAACGTCTGCCTTCTCAAGCTTAACGATATCGCCAGCTGAAGGCTCCCATGAATGGGGCTCAACACCAGATGGAACCATGTTTGTAAGATCAATTCTAGATCCGCCGATTCTTGACGCGAAATCATACATCGGGTAGAAGCTGGTAATTACAGTTAGCGCTGGTTGATTGTCGGCAGAAACTGTACCGCTGACGTCTGAAGCATCTTGTTTAGATGACGACGTTGCTCCGCTACCTGCACAGCCGGCAAGCATTATCAGCATGAGTACCGCAAGCAGCAATGCAGTTAATGACAGAAACGATGACCTGCTTACTTTTCTTCTCTTCTTATTTGAGTTTGTTTCATATGTTGCAAATATCATTATTAGCGACCGCTCTATAGCCTCATAGAGACTTGAGCAAGTCTTCACCTCCGAATTTATGCTTGTTGCGATTGATTCGCATTTGCAAATACTATTTTATGACTCAATCTGCCTCAAGTCAAGTCAGCTCATTATGTTACGTTATACAAAAAACGAGGCTCGCCGATTGCTGTACGGTGAGCCTCGATAGGTTATTCAAAATGAAATCCTACTTAATGTATTTTTGCTTTGCTAAATATTATATGAAGCCTAAGGTTATGCATTGTCTTCCAATGTGTTTTGAATTTCTTCCAATTGCTTGTCAGACATGATCTTGGCGGGATTGACGATCAGGACTACATTATCTCCCAATTTGCCGATCGACTGGACAAATTTATTGCCGAGACGAACGATAGTATCCGCAGATTCCAGCTGATCAGGTGTCATAGTTACTACCTCATCGACACGATCAACGATCAAGCCAATCACCATGTCGTCGAGATTAACAATTATCACGCAGGTTCTTTCGTCAAATTCAGTTGCAGTGCGATGGAAACGCAATCTGGAATCCATCACCGGAATGATAGTTCCCCTAAGCGAAATGATGCCCAGCATATATTCAGGCAGCTCAGGCACCTCAATAATTTTCTGAAGACCAACTATTTCTGTAACATATTTGATAGCTATAGCGTATCTATCTTCAGCGACATTGAAGGTCAGATATTTACCTTCCATCGAATCACTATCGATTCCATAATCATCCATAGCTGCTTCAAACTGTCTGCCTTC
>JAAYFZ010000363.1 GCA_012727965.1 Clostridiaceae bacterium | reverse complement strand
TCCCTGGATCACTCATTGCAGTATTCAGCGGCAGGATTTCTACAAGACTGCTGAGTTTACCGATTACTGGCGTGCGAAGTACCGCAAGCCGATCGTGCTCGATGAGATTGTTTATGAGGGCAATATTCAGCATGGCTGGGGCAATATCAGTGGCAAGGAGCTGGTACGCAGATTCTGGGAGGCGATGTGTCGTGGTGGTTATGCCGGTCATGGTGAGACCTTCTATAATGATGACAATATTCTATGGTGGTCGCATGGCGGCGTACTGCATGGCGAGAGCGCTGAGCGTTTCGCGTTTATGAAACAGTTCATGGATGATGTTCCTGGTTACGGACTTAAGCCGCTTAAGATGAGCTGGGATGAGGTCGTCGCGGTCGAGGATGGTACGAACTTCACTGGTAAATATGACTATTACCTGTTCTATTATGGCTTCTGCCGTCCATCCTTCCGCTTCTTCGAGCTTGATCAGAACAGTGTTTTTGAGGCGGAGGTTATTGATACCTGGAATATGACAATTGAAAATATGGGACGCTTTCAGGGACGTTTCAAGATCGAGCTGCCAGGCAGAGAATATATAGCTGTCAGGCTCAGAAGGGTTGAGCATTAGACAATAACAGCTTGTATCATTTATAATTATATAAAAGTGTGACGAGTATCACATAAATATGTATAAAAGTGTGACAAGTATCACATAAATATGTATAAAAGTGTGATTATGCAATTAGAGGTGATGATTTTGGAAAGACTAATTATGCAGAAATTGTTAGATTGGAAGAATTCTAAGTATCGTAAACCTCTTATTCTAAAGGGTGTTCGGCAAGTCGGAAAAACATGGATACTGCAAGAGTTTGCGCGTCGATATTACAGTAATATCGCTTACTTCAATTTTGATGAACATCAGGAATATAAGCAGTTTTTTGAGAGCACCAAGGATGTGGAGCGGATTCTACAGAATTTAATTCTGGCTAGTGGTGCAATCATTAATCGTGATAGACCAGAAGAAACACTGATTGTTTTCGATGAGATTCAGGAGTGCCCCAATGCTTTGAGTACTCTAAAATACTTTTGTGAAAATACACCACATTACCACATTGCCTGCGCCGGATCACTACTTGGCATAGCTCTTTCCAAGCCCGCGTCTTTTCCTGTTGGCAAAGTTGATTTTATGGAAATCATGCCAATGTCTTTTACTGAGTATTTGTTGGCAGATGGCGATAATAACCTTGTAGCATATATGAATAGTATTAGCTCTATTGAAAATATACCAGATGCTTTTTTCAATCCTTTGTATGAGAAGATAAAAATGTATTTTGTTACAGGTGGTATGCCGGAATCTGTAAGGTCTTGGACGCAGGAGCATGATGTTGAACTCATGCAGCAGGTTCTTTCTAATATTTTAAATGCCTACGAAAGAGATTTTGCAAAGCATGCTTCAATAAATGATTTTCCAAAAATTTCCATGATTTGGAGATCTATCCCCTCGCAGTTAGCCAGAGAGAATAAGAAGTTCATATACAAAGTGGTAAAAGAAGGTGCTCGCGCTAGAGAATATGAGAATGCTTTGCAATGGTTATGTGATGCCAACCTATCATATAAGATTTATAGAAGCACTGCTCCTGGATTGCCAATATCAGCATATGATGATTTGTCTGCATTTAAGCTTTATATGACTGATGTTGGATTGCTTCGACGCCTGTCACTTCTGGCTCCTTCTGTATTTGGAGAGGGCAAAAGACTATTTGCTGAGTTTAAAGGTGCTCTGAGTGAGAATTATGTTCTTCAGGCTATGCAAAACCAATTCGAAGCCACACCAAGATATTGGAGCATTGAGAATCCCAGGTACGAGGTAGATTTTCTTATTCAAAGAGAAAATGATATTTTTCCGATTGAGGTAAAAGCGGAGAGAAATCTCGAGAGAAAGAGTTTGAAAAAGTATAAAGAGAAATATCTGGATAAAACCAAGCTTCGCATACGCTTCTCCTTGGATAACCTGAGGCTTGATGGAGATTTGCTAAACATACCAATGTTTATGGCTGATCATGCTGATAGGTTGATTGGAATAGCTCTGCAAAATCAGTAAAAAAGAAAAATATTTGATTCCCATTCATTCCCCGATTATCTTAACAAGCACACGTTTTGTTCTCTTACCGTCAAATTCACCGTAGAAGATCTGTTCCCAGGTACCGAAATCCAGTCTGCCGTCAGTGATAGCGACGACGACCTCGCGGCCCATGATGCTGCGCTTAAGGTGAGCGTCGGCATTGTCCTCGTAGCCGTTGTGATCATACTGGCTATATGGTTTCTCAGGCGCGAGCTTCTCGAGCCACCGTTCGAAATCGCGGTGCAGCCCACTCTCGTCATCATTGATAAATACGCTGGCAGTTATGTTCATAGCATTTACGAGTACAAGTCCTTCCTGGACTCCACTCTCAGCCAGACACTTTTCGACCTGTTGTGTGATGTTTACATAGGCTCTGCGGCTGGGCAAATTGAACTGTAATTCCTTGCGATAGCTCTTCATATGTTAATCCTCCTGCAAATGGTTACATTAATAATCGATAATCGACTTAAACTTGATCAGATTATAGACACGTACAACCCCGATAAGGTAGAATGCAACTACAATAGTTCACTCCATGAATTATTATACATCAGTTGCGTAGGCTTTTGCAGGGGTGCAGTTAATGGATATTCGTGATTTGATCAGACAGGCAGAAGAAGTCCGTCCAGGTGACCATCTTGTTGCGCTTTATCGTGATGAAAAAGAGATTGAAGACTACATAACATCATACATATACGCTGCTCTGAAGCAGAACATACGATGCATATACATTACTGGTGATGCCGATACATCAGCTGTTTTGGAACAGGTACGAGACCTCTCGGCCGAGTTAGCTGCTTCGGGCGATCTGATTGTGCTGGATAAAACTGATATGTATTCCAAAGATGGAAAATTCGATCCTGATAAACTAATTTCAATGATAAAAACTATGGTGGAGTCTGCGATTTCCGATGGCTATATCGGTCTGGCGGTTACCGGTGAAATCAGCTGGGTCCTTGATTATGAAGACGGTGAGGATTTGATCATCGAGTATGAGTGGAAGCTTAACGAGTTTATATTCGATAGCTATCCGGTTACAGCTCTGTGCAGATACAATATCAATCGATTCTCACATGAGATGATCCGCAATATTATCCAGCTGCATCCAATCATTCTCTGGCAGAATAAAATTCATGAAAACCCCTACTATATTCCGCCAGAGGGTTTTAAGAACAATGAGATCGCCAGGCATCAAGTTGATACCTGGCTGAAGAATATAAACAGCTTCAGTGATGAACGTAGACGTTTCAAAACGATCGTTGAGAAGAAGCAGGAAGAAATGCGCCTGCTGCATAAACAGATGACCAGCGGCCTGGTCATGGCTTTTCTCAAGTTGCTAGAGACACATGATTCTTATACAAAAGGACATTGCTCGAATGTTTCCGGCCTGGCTTTTCATCTTGCCAGGAAGCTTAATGAGTCGGAGGAGTTTAACACGAAGATCTATTATGCGGGACTTGTTCATGATATTGGCAAGACAATTATACCGCAGGAGGTCTTAAACAAGCCTGGACGTCTTAATGAACAGGAATACGACTATATCAAGATGCATCCCGTTTATGGTGCGAATGCTCTGGCCGAACTCGAGCAGATGGATGATATAACGATTGCTGTACGCAACCATCATGAGCGTTATGACGGCAAGGGATATCCGGACGGTCAGGCAGGTGAGGAAATACCGCTGATGGCGAGAATAATCATGATCTGCGACAGCTATGATGCCATGACCAATGATCGCCCGTATCGGCCGGCGCTTACACATGAGTATGCACTGCAAGAGCTGCAAGCATGCGCCGGAACCCAGTTTGATCCTGAACTGGTTAAGCTATTTGTTGAGCTATTCCCCACACAGGAGGATGTTAATCTATTGAGTGTTACGGATATATAGAATTGAACTAATTGGTGTTCGCTATAGTTCAAGTACCCCTAAATACAATCTTGTAACATCATGTATTGACAACAAATCTAAAATGAAATAATATGAGGCCCAACAATTGAACATATAGAGGGAGTAACTAGCTGCGTTCGCGCAGAGCCAGGATTCGTCATTTCGGTCAGATACTGATGTCTGACTCGGATTCGGGGACAGTTATTGTTAAGTGAGACTCTGTACTGCGTTTCTTATTTATTTAAGGAATCCAGACAGGGTCTTTTTGTTTTCTATTTTGCCGATTCAGTACATATGTGAGGAGAAATCATAAATGAAACAAGCTTATAGGAATTCCAGTGAAGAGATTATGGCGGAACTAAATACTTCCGAGAATGGTCTTAGCGCTGCACAGGTTGAGGCTAGCCGCGTTAAGTATGGCAGCAACGCTCTAGGTGAAGAGAAGCGTGTATCGCCGCTGCGGATTTTTCTCTCGCAGTTCAATGATTTCCTGATCTGGATACTGCTCGCCGCAGCTATTCTCTCACTCATCCTGGCAAAAGCCGAGAGCGCGATCGTTATAGCTGTTGTCGTTTTGGTAAACGCGATTCTTGGCACAGTTCAACATCTAAAAGCTGAAGAATCACTGACCGCACTCAAGGCCCTCTCATCACCATCGGCAAAAGTTATCCGCTCAGGCGAAACAATCTCGATCAACTCGCAGGACCTGGTCGTCGGCGATATTTTGCTGATTGAAACCGGTGATTTCATCGCAGCTGACGGCCGCATTATCAACGAACATAGTTTGAAGTCAGACGAGAGCGCGCTCACTGGCGAGTCAGTCAGTACAGAGAAGGATAACAAGACTCTGGACGGCTCAGACCTGGGACCTGGCGATCAGAGCAATATGGTTTTCTCTGGTACACATATCACATATGGACGTGGACTGGCAGTTGTAACGTCAGTCGGCCTGGCAACTGAGCTCGGCAAGATCGCCTCGATGCTTGAACAGGCCAAGGAGAAGAAAACACCGCTGCAGATCAGTCTGGATAATTTTGGCAGGAAGCTGGCTGTAATCATCCTGGCCATTTCAGCCATTATCTTCGCTCTTAGTATTTATCGCGGCAGGCCGATGCTTGATGCGGTCATGTTTTCTGTATCACTGGCGGTAGCTGCTATTCCTGAAGCTCTCAGTTCAATCGTCACAATAGTACTCGCGATCGGTACGCGCCGGATGGCGCGTGAGAACGCGATCATCCGCAGGCTGCATGCTGTCGAAGGTCTCGGCAGTGTATCAGTGATCTGCTCCGACAAGACCGGCACATTGACACAAAATAAAATGACGATTAAACAGGCCTATGTACGCAATCGTTTGGTCTCGGCCGATGGCCTCGATCTGACAAATTCAGTCGACAACAAGCTGCTTCGTATCGCGATGCTCTGCAATGATTCGATTACAACGGATAGAGGCGAGATCGGCGACCCGACTGAGCTGGCGCTGGTCGATTGGGGCGAGGTCTATGAGCAAGATGAGCTTAAGATGCGCGAGCAATATACAAGAATTTCCGAGCTGCCCTTCGATTCTGAACGCAAGCTGATGAGTACCCTTCAAAATATGGACGGCAAACGTGTCATGATGGCAAAAGGCGGCGTCGATGTCATGCTCAGGCGTGTCAGCTATATCGATGACGGCAATGGGGGCCGCCAGATCACAGACGATGATATCAGCAGAATAGAGCAGATCAATCATAAACTCAGCAGTGAAGGACTGCGGGTCCTGGCTTTTGCCGCAAAAGAATATGACAGCGATCAGCTTGATTTCGCAGACGAACAGGAACTGACCTTCATAGGCCTTGCTGCCATGATGGATCCGCCCAGGCCTGAGTCTCAGGAGGCAGTAGCTGCCTGTCACAGAGCCGGAATCAGAACAGTTATGATCACAGGCGATCATGTGGTCACTGCTTCAGCAATCGCCAGGGAGATCGGTATACTCGATGATAATTCCGAAGCCGTTGAGGGCAGTTTGATCGAGAAGCTCGACGACAGTCAGCTGCTTGAGCTCGTTCCGAAGACCGCGGTTTATGCCAGGGTCTCGCCTGAGCATAAGATCAGAATAGTGCAGGCCTGGCAGCAGCTTGGACATGCCGTGGCAATGACCGGTGACGGTGTCAATGACGCGCCCGCGCTTAAACAGGCTGATGTC
>JAAYFZ010000362.1 GCA_012727965.1 Clostridiaceae bacterium | reverse complement strand
TTGGCAATATAAATACGCCGCTTAATCCAGTATTGTTGGCACTAGCTATGGGAGCTGGGTTCGTAGCCCGGGCCTTCAGCGGTGACAAGGAACAGCTGGTAAGCATAATGAAAGCAGCGATCGAGTACAAGGGGTATGCGCTGGTCGATATACTTCAGCCCTGCATAAGCTTCAATAAGATCAATACTTTTGCCGATTATAAATCACGTGTCAAACCGCTGCCGGAGGACTATGATCCCACAGACAAAATGGCAGCCATGCAGACAGCAATGATTTTCGACGAAGAAATTCCCACAGGCATACTCTACAATGTCGCCAGACCTTCGTTTAGCGAGAAACAGGTAGTTCTGCGCGAAGGTGGCAGTCTGGCAAAAAGGCCGTTCGACAGCAAGCCTGTTGAACAGATCATACGAAGCTTCGTTTAGTTTATTTTATTGAACTGCTAAGATTTTACGAAAATCAGTTTATTAGATCAGGTACGTAATTGCCTTCCTCAGCCAGCTGCTCGAGACCACTCTTCATTCGCTTCTTATTCTCGTACATGCGCATCTCGGCTCTGGCTCTGGTGGCTGAAGCATCAGCATCAACATCAAAATTAAAAACCGCGAAGCCAATGGCTGCTGAATAATCAGTGCCATTGGCTTCATTATATTTGCTGATAGCCAGTTCGAAACGAGCTATTGCTGCTCTTGCCTTGCTGCGCACATGATTGAAGGAGAGCACGCAGAACTCATCACCGCCAACTCGATAGATAACATCGCCAGCGCCCATTGATTCAGTAATCAGACGGGACATTGCAATCAGGTATTGATCACCAACCTCATGTCCCTTGCTGTCATTTACCTGTTTCAGATCATTCAGGTCGATATAATATATAGTCAATGCCTCATAGCCTCTGGTGCTATTTATGTTATAGAGATCAATATCGAAAGCATTCCTGTTTTTAAAACCAGTCATACGGTCAACATTGTAGACACTTTTATAACCGAGGTTTGAAATAGCCTTGAACTTAGAATGAGCCCAAAGTGCCGCAGAGACCCATATAATAATCATGAACATAATATGGATAATAAAAGAAGCTGTAATTGAACGCATATATTTCGCAGCTGAAAATTCGATAGCGACAATCGACTTGATATTGAAGTTTTGAGCATCCAACGGAAAATAGAAACCGAATATATGCTGAGAATCTGACTTAATAGCTGTGGGTGTTGACACAGGTTTCATATTGAGAGCTGCTTTGTTTATTAATTCTACGGCATAGCTGTAGTCATTGTCAGCTGCTTCGGTGTCAGAACTACCAGTAAAATAACTTGCTTTCAAATTAGGGCTGGTCTTCACCAAATAGACCCGCTGTGCAGGGCTTAACTCGATGGCTGATGCTAACAGCAAATCAATTTCCGGGCTCATAATATAGGGATCTCTTATATAGAAGCCATCTCTTACAAGAAGCTCTTGTAAATTCAAACTTGACACATGGTCGAAAATAGACTGAGCTGAAGAAGCAAACTGCTCCTGAGCATACTTCAGAAATACAAATCTCGTGATAAATGCAGAGAGTATAAAGCAAATCATAAGTATCGCCAGAAGCATCAGAGATACTTGCCGGTCAACACGCTCTACCTGATCTGGTTGTTTCACTATGAGTACCTCGCGCGAGAAGTTCTTCCAGATACCATAAGAGATGGCTGCCATTTCGATTATAGCACTGAAAACAACAATGAACAAAAAAGAAAAATAAAATAGCAATATATCTAAGTGTTGAGCCGCTATCCTTCATGTTAAGGTTTCAGTAGAACAATAATGACATTTCATATCTAGAACGCAAGGTGTTAAAAAATAACAGAAAATCTGGGAGGATGTTCTTGGCTACTAAAAACAACAAGGGAACAGGCAATAAAAATAATAAGTCAGCAAGAGTGAAGCTCCTGCAGACAATTTTAGTTTTCGCAGCAGTTCTTGCCATTGCGGCGGCTGCTGTTGCAGGTGGACTCCATCTCCAGCAAAAGCTTAATGAAAAGGCCAGCCAGAATGGCGGTACTGGTCAGACGGAAGTCTTAGACGGAGAAAATGGAATAGTAAACAAGGGGATAATTGATTTGACAATATTGGAAAAAGCATCAGGCTACATAATGGCATATACTAAATCAGGCGATGATCGCACTCTTGATCAGAGCCTGCATCTTGCCTGGAGTGATGATGGCAGAAGCTTCGCAGCACTAAATGCTGATAACGGCATTTGCTTCGCCCGCCGTACTGATGGAGATCATACTATAGAAAACCCCTTTTTATTCCTATTGAAAAATGGCGACTATGGCATGATATCAGTCAGCTCATCGCGACCAGGAAAAGCCGCGATCTATACATCTCAGGACATGGTTATATTCGACCAGGAAATAGTACTCGACCTTAAAATTGACAAAAAACCTGCCCAGCTGCAATGCTTTTACGATCTTGATCAGGATACATATGTCATACTTTGGAGTGACGGTAAAAAACAATTCAAGCAAACAACTGCCGATTTTCAAACCATCAGCAAACCAGAGGCTGCAGAGTATGCGCCCTGGAGCAATCCTGCCGCTGCAACATGGCCGGAAAAAGCCATTCCCGGTAATATTCTCGCGGTCGATCAGGCAACGCTCGACTATGTTAGAGCAAAACTCCTGCCAGTACAAAATATCTCGATTGATCCTCTTCCCGCAAGCATAGCGGTCGATCGTGGTGATCAGCCGACTCTGCCGGGAACAGCAACAGCAAATTACAGTGATGGCTCATCAGCCCAGGTACCTATTAGCTGGGATTCGGGTGCTCTTGATATAAACAAGGCGGGAACCTACAAGATAAACGGAACTATAGGTTATCCTCAATTTGATAACCCCTTCATCGAATCAAAAGCCGACCCCTGGATCACGATCGGGGATGATGGCAAATACTATTTCACTGCCTCGTATCCAATGTACTCAGAAGATGACGAACAAGGCTATAGCAAAGTAACACTGCGCAGAGCCGATGACATCGCCGGCCTTCAAAATGCCGAAGAAGTCACCATCTGGACCAATAACGCTGAGGATAAAATCTTTCGATACATATGGGCGCCGGAGATCCATCAGATCAACGGAGTTTGGTATATGCTCTTCACAGGCAGTCGCAGACCCAATGACGTATTCGCTATCCGTCCGCATATTTTGAAATGTGAGCCAGGCAGTGATCCAATGGACCCGACATCATGGCAATCTCTTGGATTAGTAAGACCGGCCGCTGGTGACTCGATATCGTTCCAGACCTTCTCGCTTGACATGACTTATTTCGAAGCAGGAGGGGAGCATTATGTTGTTTGGGCCGAAAAAACCACTGGCGACTCACTCCTCTTCATTGCAACGATAGATCCAGACAACCCGGCCAGACTCACATCGCCTGCAACGATCATGTCTATGCCTGAATTTGCCTGGGAACAAGTTAGGTACAATGTTAACGAAGGTGCCGCTGCCATCAAGCGTGATGGCAAAATTTACCTTTGCTTCTCCGCTGCAGGCACAGGCCCTGAATATTGCATAGGCATACTAA
>JAAYFZ010000361.1 GCA_012727965.1 Clostridiaceae bacterium | reverse complement strand
CATTGCAGAATATTTATCTACCAGACGTGTAACATCGTTGAAATTACCGCTCCCCAGAGATCCCGTACAGAGCGTCAACCCGTTGGCAGGACTATCTACAATCGCCAATAAACGATCGAGATTTGCTTCTTTTGTAATTATGCGTGGCAGTCCGAATATAGAGTATGGCGGATCATCCGGATGAATAGCCATTTTAACTCCGGCCTCTTCAGCGACAGGTATAATTTTCAGAAGAAAATATTCAAGATTCTGCCAAAGCGACTCTTCATCAACCTTGCTATACTGATCAAACAGCTTGATTAGATCTTCTCTGCGATAAGAACTATCCCAACCTGGTAGAGAGATTTCGCCAGTCAACGGATCCATCTTCTCAATCTGATCGCGATAATATACAAGAGCTGTCGAGCCATCCACAAGCACTTTGTCAAGTTGAGTTCTTGTCCAGTCAAATACCGGCATGAAGTTGTAGCAGATAACTGCGACCCCAGCCTGGCCCAGTCGACGGATATTTTCACAATAGTTTTCTATCAATTGATCACGGTCAGCAAGACCAAGTTTAATATGTTCGTGTACCGGTACGCTTTCGATAACATCGAAATGCAATCCGACATCTTCAGTTTGCTTCTTGAGTGCACTAATGCTTTCATTACTCCAGACATCCCCTGCAGGCACATCATAGATAGCAGTCACAATTGAATACATACGAGGGATCTGCCTGATATATTCGATTTTTACAGGATCCTCAGGACCATACCAGCGAAAAGATAGTTTCATAAACATCACTCCAGTTATATCATGTACAAACAAGTACTATTATTGAATAGCACATTAATGATAACACTACTTTTACCTGTATAATTGGTATATATAGCTTGAATACTGGTATATCTTGCTCTATTATATCCTCAGAGCAAGTTGCTTGATAACTCGGCTAACGTTCGTAGGAGTGGAGCTATGACAGCAAATAGTAAGGATTTGTTTACCGGCAGACAGGTTATGGTTAATGATGATTTTGAATTCTATCATTTTGAGAATCGCGAGCCTGTCGCTGTAGATTACCATGATCATGATTTTTATGAGGTCTTTTTGTTCCTATCGGGTAATGTAGATTATGTGATAGAAGGCAGGACATATTCACTGCGCCCAGGCGATATTCTAATTACAGGTGTTCAAGAATTGCACAAACCGGTTATTAGACAGGGCCGTACTTATGAACGTTATGTTATCTGGTTGCAGCAGGATTTCATTCATCAGCTTAGCAGCGAAACTGCAAATCTTGCTGCCTGTTTTGAGGATGCCACAGATCGTCATTATCGATTGATCAGACCTGACAGTGATCTGCAAAGACAAATTCTACAACATTTCGTACGACTAAGCCTTACATATGGCGGAAGAGAATATGGTTCAGATCTGCTAGCGCTAGCTTATTTGACAGAGCTTCTGGTCAATCTAAACAGAGCCTATTTTGATACTTCGAATCAAATAATGCTTGATGTTATAGAAAACGAAAAGATCAATCAGATCGTCGAATACATAAATCAACATCTTGGTGATGATCTCTCGCTTGATAAGT
>JAAYFZ010000360.1 GCA_012727965.1 Clostridiaceae bacterium | reverse complement strand
TTATCGGCATACCGAAGAGTACTCCAGTGTCAGGTTTATCCAGTCCACCGACTGCTTCATTTATAGTTTTTCTGACTTCTTCAACCAGCTCATCATTAACAGCCATGAAGATAGTACGGTTAGATTCCAGATCGGGATCTATCAGCATTCTAATTGAACCAAACAAGTTTTTGCTCTGATCTGCCAAGACTCTGGCCATACCCGTGCTCTCGACTACGGTTGCGCCTTTGACGCCAATTCTGACCAGTTCCTCAAATAAGTGATCCATACATTCAGTTTTGTTGAGGATCAGCACCAGCAACTGCATAGGTTTATCCATAAATAACGACCTCCAGATAATTAATTCTAACCTTATAATCATAACTCTTATCATTGGGTGATGCAAACGCGGCAAACTGCGTGATATACTGAAAAAAAGGGGGCGATCATAATGATTTGTACTAACTGCGGCAGGCAAATAAACGATACTGCGGCTTTCTGCCCAGGCTGTGGACAGCCAGTTTCGATTCAGTCGACAAATGGTTCCAGCCAGCCAACAGGCGGAAGTATCGGCTACTCCCCTCGCATTTCCGACCCGGCTTTTGCCAGTTATGCCAAACAAAATAATAGCTGGTCACTGATTTTTGCTCTTATCATTGCTGCAATTGCAATCATAGGGTTTTATATCTACGGTGAAAGAAGCTCTGAAATGGATAATCCACAAGCCCTTTATATCGGTATGGTCATCGGTGGCATGTTTATACTGATAGCTTTGTTTCAAATTCTTGGACGCAAACGCGATAAGGACTGGGATGGTATTGTTATCGATAAATTAGTCGAAAATAAGCGTGAGAAAAAATATCACGGTAATGACAGGGATAGCGGCTGGTATTGGCAAGAATATACTGAGTATTCAGTGGTTATCCGTACTCAGGAAGGCAAGCTGCATCGCGTCAGCGACCGTAATAATACAGTTAAATTCGATTATTATAATATCGGAGATCATGTCAGACATCACGGGCTGCTGCACAGTCTCGAAAAGTATGACAAGTCAAGAGACACTATCATTTTCTGCAATGCCTGCGGCTACTTAAATGATATCAGCGATGACAAATGCGTTAAGTGTAAAAGGCCCTTATTGAAGTGATTGCACTCTAGCAGCGTTTAAGTAGCAGCTGAAGCCTTGTCCGCCAATAGAGCAGAAGCTTGCGGCTGTCAGGTACAAATATTCTTCTCTGCAGCAGATTATAATCTGAGCGTCTGCAAGCGTAGATAATAGATCTATAATAGTTTAGTGAGAGCAGTAGTGGCAATCTGGCCTCTGCTTCATAGTGATCAAGATTTTTCTCAACATCATGATAATATGACAGAGCCTGTTCGGCCAGCTGCTCCCAGAGCTTCTGAAGTTCAGGCTTCATTTGCGGACCGGCCAGGTCATCGAAACTGAGGCCGTGTACCTTCATCATATCCGCCGGCAGATAAGTTCTGCCAAGACGATAGTCGGTACCGACATCCCGCAGGATATTCGTAAGCTGCATGGCATGACCAAGCTTGATCGAACATTTGCGCGTCTGGTTATTGTCGGTATCGATAGCCAACAAGGGATTAAGCATCAAGCCTACTGTACCAGCAACCAGATAACAATAGCGATCGAGCACAGCCATATTGGCCGGCTGTTGCGGGAATAGATCCATTTCCAGACCTGTTAGGAGCTCATTATAAGGTTCGGTATTTAAATCGAACCGGTCAAATGTCAGACGCAATGCACGCC
Source organism: Clostridiaceae bacterium (assembly GCA_012727965.1). Lineage (GTDB taxonomy): Bacteria > Bacillota > Clostridia > Saccharofermentanales > UBA5734 > JAAYFZ01. The sequence continues at coordinate 1,251 of JAAYFZ010000360.1, read as the reverse complement.
ACATCGGTTCATCATGATCATAACCCTGGCGAAATGCTTCTAACTGATCACGAAGTCGGGCCAGCTCTTTTGCATCGTTATGCTCGTCGACCGCGTCATCAGCCATCCGGCAAAAAGCATAGATAGCAAAAACTGCCTTGGCTTTATCTGGCCTCAAGTGGCGAAATGCTTTGTAAAAACTTCCTGAATGCTTAGCTATCATCGCCTCGCACCAAGAAAAGTCATCAATAGCCTGAGCTGTTTCAGCTTCAGGCCATTTCCCGTCACCAGGTATATTGTAATCGCTGCTTATTTGATTGTTCATTATGACCTCCGGGCGCTGCTGTATTATGAGCAGAATGATTGACAGAACTCGTCACAAGGGTCGCGATACTCTCGAATCTCTAAACATTCAACCACCGGTTATACTATCCACCCACTCATCCCATCCCGGATCTGCAGTCTGCAGGCCGGGATGTTGTTTTATGTAATCGATCGTTCGGCGAACACCTTGATCGAAGCGAACTCGTGCATAAAATCCCGGCACCAAACGCTTCAGCTTCGAATTGTCGAACACGACTGAATGGGCTTTATCGCCGAGCAATGATTCTCCGAGCTCAGGCTGCATGCGCGCCAAGTCGTATGATGTCACATGATGAAGTATCGGTTTGACTCCCACGGCCATGCCAATACATTCATAAATCTGATTCCAGGTCAGGCTCTCGTCCGATGTGATATGAACAGCTTCACCGATGGTATGAAGATTCCCCATCAAGCCAGTAAAGCCCCTGGCAAAATCTGAATTATGTGTCATAGTCCAGAGAGAACTGCCGTCACCATGAACGATCACAGGCTTGCCCTGCATGATTCTTGATACTACAGACCAGCTGCCATTGGGGCCATGGACACCAAGCGGTACTGACCAGTCACCGTATGTATGGCTGGGACGAACGATTGTTATAGGAAACCCCTTATCTCTATAGGCCTGCATCAAGATCTCTTCACAGGCAATCTTGTCTCGCGAGTACTGCCAGTAGGGATTAGCTAGAGGTGTGCTCTCAGTTATTATATGGCTGCTCAGGGGCTTCTGATAAGCAGAAGCTGAACTGATAAAAATGTATTGCCCGCAGTGATCAGCAAATAAGCGGATATCGCGTTCAACATCAGAAGGATGGAATGCGACAAAATTCGCCACTGTATCGAACCATTTACCTGCGATAAGCTCTTTTACCTTCTCCTCGTCATGAATACTGCATGAGATGACCTCTGCAG
>JAAYFZ010000359.1 GCA_012727965.1 Clostridiaceae bacterium | reverse complement strand
CTGCAGAGGTCATCTCATGCAGTATTCATGACGAGGAGAAGGTAAAAGAGCTTATCGCAGGTAAATGGTTCGATACAGTGGCGAATTTTGTCGCATTCCATCCTTCTGATGTTGAACGCGATATCCGTTTATTTTCAGAGAATTGTGATCAGTACATATTTATAAGCTCCGCGTCTGTTTATCAGAAGCCGCTTAGCAATTATATTGTTACAGAGAGCACGCCCCTGGCAAATCCATACTGGCAATATTCGCGTGATAAGATCGCCTGTGAAGAAATACTAATGCAGGCTTATAGAAATACAGGGTTTCCGATAACAATAGTTCGTCCGAGCCATACATATGGTGACTGGGCAGTGCCTCTTGGAGTTCATGGACCTCAGGGAAGCTGGTCAGCGGTAGCAAGAATTATGCAGGGCAAGCCAGTCATTGTTCATGGTGATGGCAGCTCGCTCTGGACTATGACACATAATAGTGATTTTGCCAGAGGGTTTACAGGACTGATGGGCAACATACATGCGATCGGTGAGGCCGTCCATATCACATCAGATGAGAGCCTTAGCTGGAATCAAATATATGAATGCGTGGGTCTGGCTGTAGGTGTCAAACCGATCCTGCATCATGTGACCTCATATGATCTGGCTCGTATGCAGCCAGAGCTTGAGGGATCGTTGCTTGGCGACAAGGCGCACTCAGTTGTGTTTGATAATTCTAAGCTTAAGAAACTGGTTCCTGGATTTCACGCCAGAGTACGTTTCGATCAAGGCGTTCGTCGTACCATAGAGTATATAAAGAAACATCCCGGTCTGCAGGTCGCAGATCCGGGATGGGATGAGTGGGTAGATAGTATAACTATTGGCTGATCGATCAGAGATGAGATAGGATCGCGACTCTTGTGACGATACCGGTCAAGCGGCCTTGCTCGTCTTTTACCGCGATGGGGTAGGCTGACTGTGTGGCTAATGGCACCAGATCACTGATCATGGTTTCCTGATCGACCTCAATTACATCTGTATGCATAATATCAGCCAATGAACGTTTCTCTTCAATAGCCTTCATCGCAGCACTTAGTGTTACGATGCCCAGAAGATGAAGCTTCTCGTCTACGACATAGGCACTTGATACTGAATTAGCCTTCATCTCCTGAAGTGCGACCTTGGGGCCGTCCTTGATCTTGGTCAGACAGCCGGGAACACTCATTATCGAGCGTACAGGTAGGACCTTCGTTTTGTCGATATCTACTGTGAATTTCTCGACATAATCATCACATGGATTAGCGAGGATTTCTTCTGGCGTACCTATTTGAACGATACGTGCGTCCTTCATGATCGCTACACGATCACCGAGCTTGAAGGCTTCGTTGATATCGTGAGTAATGAATACGATCGTTTTTTTGAGCTTCTTTTGCAGCTTGATAAGCTCAAACTGCATATCTCTTCTGACGATTGGATCGAGCGCCGAGAAGGCCTCGTCCATCAAGAGAATCTCGGGATCATTGGCCAAAGCCCTGGCCAGGCCCACTCGCTGTTTCATACCACCGCTGAGCGCGTTTACAGGCGATTCTTCATAGCCTTCAAGCCCAACCATGGACAGCATGTTTTTAGCTTTGGCCCTTGCTTCATCGCGGCTGATACCGCGAATCTTGAGGCCAAAAGCAACATTATCAAGTACATTCTTGTGTGAGAACAAGGCGAAATTCTGGAAAACCATGGCTGCCTTGTGGCGTCTGAACTCGCGCAGTTCTTTTCGATCATATTTCACAATATCTTCACCGTCGACAAGTATACTGCCGCTGGTTGGCTTGTTGAGCAGATTAAGACAACGTATCAGAGTAGATTTACCGCTGCCGGACAAGCCGATAATCACGAAGACTTCGCCTTCTTCGACCTCGAAGCTGGCCTTGTAAACGCCGATGGCATGACTTGTTTCAACAAGAACATCCTGCTTGTCGAAATTTTTCTCAAGCTGGCTTAGGACCTTTTTAGGTGATGGACCGAAGACCTTGCTGATATTTTTTACTTCAATCTTAGGCATATGCTTCAGTCCTCCTTTCCACTCTTTTTCTTGAGTGATCTTGTCACGCCCTGCGTCAGACGATCAATTATGATTGCAATAAACACGATCGATATGCCAGCTTCGAAGCCGCGGCCGACCTCCATACGATTTATTGAGATCAGGACCTCTTCACCGAGCCCTTTGGCTCCGATCATTGAACTGGTAACGACCATTGCGACAGCCATCATAATTGTCTGGTTCACACCAGCCATTATGGTAGGCGCTGCCTGAGGAATCCGGACCTGCCACAAACTCTGCATTCTGGTACAGCCAAATGCCTTCGCGGCTTCAGCTGTCTCAGCATCAACATTAAGGATTGCATGGCTGGTAAGACGGATAACCGGTGGCAGTGCGTAGATCATTGTCGCGATAACTGCCGGCACACGGCCAAGCCCGAAGAGAATAACTGCAGGAATCAGATATACGAAGCTGGGCATCGTCTGCATGGTATCTAGCAGCGGTGTGGAAATAG
>JAAYFZ010000358.1 GCA_012727965.1 Clostridiaceae bacterium | reverse complement strand
CAATTCATATCCTGTAAGAAATGGAGCTGATAGAGCTCTTCTATTCCTTCTGCTATAACCTGCATGCCCAGACCGTGGGCTAAATTAATCATAGTAGTAACAATAATCGCATTATGGTCGCTGGCACGCAGATTCTGAATAAACTCCATGTCAATTTTTAGTATGTCAACAGGAAGTCTGCTGAGATAGTTGAGCGATGCATAACCACTGCCAAAATCATCGAGAGCAAAAGATACTCCTACCTTTCGCAAATCGCTGATATTCGCGATCGCGGCATCCGGGTTTTCAAGCATAACTGTTTCTGTCAGTTCGATCTCGATTCGGCCAGATTCATCAAATCCAGATGGTTTTAATATATTCCCTAGTGACAGAGCCAGATCCTTGCCTCTAAATCTTTTGCCTGAAATATTGATTGATATTGTTTGAGGACAAATTCCCTGCTTGATCCAAATGGTCCTTTGCCTGGCCACTTCTTCAAGTACAATGTCGCCAATTGGTATAATCAGACCACTCTCTTCTGCAAGACTGATAAACTCACCAGGTGATACTACGCCTCTTTCCGGATGATTCCAACGCACAAGAGCTTCCACTCCTCTAATGCTGCCATCAACCAGATTAATTTGTGGTTGATAATATACAATGAATTCATTGTTATCGATGGCACGTCTCAATTGAGTTAGCATATCAGCATGATACACAGCTTTTTGCTTAATATCATACATAAAAAGCGAAAATGTATTTTTACCATTTACTTTGGAATTCATCATGGCAAGCTCTGCATTTTGCAGAAGCTGATCGAAGCTCTCACCATGTTCTGGGAAAAGCGCGGCGCCTGCACTTGATGATATATAAACATTCTTGCCACCGATATCCCAAGTACCGCGAAGCTCTGTCTGAATTCTGATTATGCACGTATTTAACGCATCTCTAGATTCGACCGGCTCGACCAGAAGAGCAAATTCATCGGCTCCCAGTCTTGCAGCCACATCTGTTTCTCTAAGATTGTTATTGATAACCTCGGCAATTTTCTTAAGAATTTTATTCCCAGCTTCATAGCCATGACTGTCATTAATGTGGCGAAAATCATCAATGTCAATATATACGATGGCTATACTCTGATTGTGACTTCGTTTATTGTATTCAAGCTCGAGATAATTTCGATTGGGCAGATGTGTAAGAGGATCATAATACATTTGATGTTCGCGCATTCGATCAGCTTCATATGCCCGCTTCTGGCTCTCTTCAATAAGCCTCTCCTGCTCTACAATATTTCTCTGTTGGACTTCCAGCCTATCAAGAGCTCCTGACCACAACTTCTGTCTCTTTCTAAGCATAAGAAAAAATGATAAAGAGCTGATAATCATGAAGAACCAGCCTTTTGCCATGCTGATACTATTAAGAAGCTGTCTGTCTTTAATAATCAAATATAAAAATAAATCGGATAGCCAAATCCAAATAGAACCTAATATCAGATAGGCTACAAGATACCTGAGCGTCAGCTGCCATGACAACTGGAAGAATGCTCTATCTTCTGAGCCTTTTCTCTCATGATCAATTATTCTCTGCTCAGGCATCTTACACCTCTAATCTATAAGATTTTTTCAATTTCATTATAGCATGCAGTGGCTGATTTGCGTTATGATGTGTATAATACCAGTGCAAGACATCGATAAACGGAGGTCTAATATGAGAATATTGATCGCAGACGACCAGACATTGTTCAGAGAAATGCTTAAATCACTACTCACTCAAGAGCAGGATATGACTATAGTCGCCTCAGTTAGTAATGGAAGAGAAGCTATTGATGAGTGTGCATCGCAAACAGTTGACATAGCTCTGCTGGACATCAGAATGCCTGAAGTCGATGGCATCAATACTGCCCATCAACTCCTGTCAATATCACCTCAGACCAGAGTTATTCTTCTCACGGCATTTGAAGAAGAAGAAATGGTAGCAGGAGCAATACATAGTAATATTTATGGTTTTCTCCTCAAGGATATCAAGAGTGACCTCTTGGTTAGTATCGTCAGAATGGTCAATACTGGACTCTATGTATCAGAAAAATCCATTCATGATTATTGGATCGACTATATGAGAGATTGCCCTGTACCTGCGGCAAAACAGAATGAAACAATCAGCAAAATGACTGAATTCACTCCAACTGATATCCAGATACTGCAATGCTTAACGTCTGGTATGAGTAATAGAGAGATAGCAGAATCAATAAGTTATTCAGAGAGCACAGTTAAAAACCGAATTTCCAAACTACTAAATGATCTCGACTTAAAAGATCGAACACAATTAGCGCTTTTTGCGCTTAAGCATAGATTAACTTGATTTTTTTGTATTCAGAGGAATCTTGATAAATACAGCAAAACCACTACTTTCGCTTTGGAATCTGACTGTACCCCCAAGTCCTTCTATACGTTTTTCTATTCCTTTTAATCCGAAGCCCTTTTCATACTCAAATCCTGCATCTCCGTTGTCAGCAATAATTACATCATAACCATTTTCAGTTACTTTAATGAAATAATCGATTTTATTAGCTCTGCCATGTTTAACTGCGTTCGTCATAGTTTCCCGGAAAACCTGGTTGAGATCATGCAAGTGCTCTGTTGGCAAATTTTCTATAGGTCCTTGAATATCGTAATCAACCTGTATACCTGCCTGAATAGACTCCTGCTGTAGTTCCGCAAGAATTGCGGATATGCCATATATGCGGTCTTTTTGCTCATATGTTTCCTGTAAACCATTCTTATCAGGCAAACTGCGCTGTAGAAGATCGGAGACATTATGCATCAGCTCATTAAGATGAGACCAACGCTCTTCTTCACCGTTTTCTTTTTCAATCTTGTCTATGGATGAAAGTGCCATGATAATCGTATGGCCAAGCTGATCATGAAGCTCTCTAGCCAGCTGATTACGTACTGTCATGCGCTTAAGATCAGCGGCTATCCGGGTGCGCTTGCTAAGCGAATAATTAGCGGAAGCCAGCTGCTTGTTCTGATCAGCCAGCAGTTGTCTCAACTGTCTCTCACGCGAAAGCTCTGTCATTCTGATCAGTCTGCCCCGCAATTTATTTCTTCCAGTATAAAATGGTCTGACCATGACCTCAAAATATCTCCTACCGGTTAGAGTATTTAGTTCAAGTTCTTTTACAACCGTACTTTCAGCCTCTATCAGTTCAGTATAGGCTGATAAATTTGACAGCTCATTATCCTTATCCATCACAGGCATTATCAACTCTTTTATATTCTTACCTATAGTTTCTCTTCTCTCGCTCTCGCTTATCCTGGCAAATGATTCATTGCAGTCAATAATCATTCCGTCTTGTCTCATTATTGCCATCAGACTATCCATTTCATTCATTATGTCCCGACGAGCTACAGGCATTATATCAAGCAACTGCAGGCGTACAACGGCAAATGCCAGCACTGAAGTGACCAGTGCTGCTGTTAATGGTACCGGATCAAATGGAATAATCTCAGGCCATAAATAATTAACAATAGCTGCTGTTAGCGGCAGCAGCGTCGATAAAATATAAGCAACAAATAGCTTTATTTTGTCTTGTCTGACACTTTTTAAACTTATAAATAGTAAAACCAGCCCCAAAATCGCATAAACAGCAGATATTAGACTAAAAGGAAGCATGAATAATTTCTGATCAGTAAAATCATGCCCCAAAATAATAATTGGACTGATCTTGCCAGACAGCATCATAATTGCAAGCAGCCAAACTACAATAGCCGGCAGAGCTGATAATACAATTTTTCTCAACGAGTAATTGTCATCGAATAGAATCATTACAGCAAACCAGAAAAATGAAAACGCACATCCCAATGCCCCAAGTATTCGTAATGATAGCAACATATTTTGCCAAAACAAAGATTCGTTTGAACCATTTAGTATTGCTGTACTTAATAATATAGTAATCATGATAACTAGCATTTTGTATGCATCAACTCTAGGACCTTTTCTGGCTTTAATAATCGCTGATGAATTAACGGCAAGCATGAATACCAGGCCGAACAGATGGAGCATTATTACTATACAATCATCACACCAAATCATTAATTATACCTTTACAATAGTTTTTAAGACTGCATTTTACTGTGCAAGTCTCTTGACCAATGCTCTGACATCAGTCAGAGCTCTTCTACATTCTGATCTCAAGTGCTCAATAGCCAGTTTAAATGATTCAGAACCACTATCTTGAGCCTTTAGAGACCTGACATGATCAAAACTCTGTAGTATTCTGTATCTAACTGATATATCAATATAATCTGCAACCTCTTGCCTGGCAGCCAGTTCAGTATATCTGTCGACCAATGCCTCATAGTCAGCGAGTTCATTGTTTACTTGTTGAAGATCTTCATTTTGCTGATGCAGCTTATTCAAATACATCTTGACTGCTGTTCGATCGCTTAACAATAAAAATGACCCCAATATTTTTCCGCTATAGCCTTTGATCGGCTTAACTGTCCAGTCGTACCAGAGTTCTCGATCTTCTGTCTGCAATCTAATTTCTCCAGTTACCCTGTTATCCGGCAGCAGTAAAGCCTGTCTAAGCTTCGGCCAACCGTCCTGACGCCTAATAGCCGAATATGTCTCAAGAACATGCAACAACTCAGCTCTATCTCTGCATTTGCTCCAAATATCCACTGGAGCGTTGTCATCAGTAATTTTTCCATATCTGTCAATATAAAAGTACAAGTCCGGACTTCCCGATATAACTCTGTCAATTGACAAAGAAGAAATATTGATATAACACATCCTGATTGCAAGTGTAATAACAGGTATGAAAAATACAGTAATGATAGCCGGCAGCCATAAATAGAGCAGAAACCACGGATCGATAAAATCAGTACTGAATTTTTCTGTAATTATTGAAACAGAAGGCAAGAAAAACATAATCAGAGAAAGAGCAGCTGCACCACTGATCATCTGAACAATGAACGGCATTAGCTTTCTCATAATCATGGCATAGAACATATTGATTGCCAAAGGAATTATAATCGCAAGCAAAATCAATCCAAGCTGATTAAAAAAAGTGATTAGTTCATGTTTGGCAAACATAATCTCAAGCAGTCGAATAAATAGAAGCATAATTAGAGCAAGACTGAACCAAGATAAGGTAAAATAGAAAAAATTCCTATTTGATCTTATCCTAAGATATGACATATAAACAATTCCCGAGATGATCAGGAATAAATGCGCTAATATCAGAATCGTGTTATACATAAATACAAATTGCCTCAATTAGTGGTTATATTCTTTGAAATTATTATAACTATGTCAATTATTACTGTATATCATTAAGTGAATATTTATACTCATTTATGAACATTATAGACAAAAGACCAATATTTCTGACAAAAAGGACCTGTTATATTTGCTTATTATCTGATATTATGTGCATGAGAGAGCATAATTTGTCATGATTTTTTGCATTGGCAATGAACTCTCCAGTGAGTCTTCGTTGAATAAGTCATAAAAAAGTGAGGTGTACATCATGTCGAAAGTTTGTCATTCCTGTGGTAAGGAACTTGCCGACTCAGCACAATTCTGTGATAACTGCGGCGCATCGTTTATTAATCAACAGGCTGATCCGCAATCAGCACCGCCGCCGCCGCCGAACCAGAACGCTGCATATGGTCAGCCGCCGCCAAATCCTGGACAAGGAGCAGCAGAGGTTTTTTCTCCAGAAGATATCGAAAAGAACAAGACTATGGCTGGGCTGGCATATTTCATTTTTTTCCTGCCTCTTCTTGCCTGTCCAGAATCACGTTTTGCTAGATTCCATGCTAATCAGGCCTTTCTTGTATTCCTGGTAGCTGTGCTCTCTGGCGTAATTAATATCATCCCAATACTGGGCTGTGTTGTGTCTGTTGTCGGCTACATATTCTTCATGGTCTTATTCATTATGGGTCTGATCAATGGCTTCTCAGGCAAGGCCAAAGAGCTTCCGCTTATTGGCAAAATCAGAATCATAAAATAATTAGGACAATAGATTCGACTATTATAAATACTCTTTCGATATTTAGAGGCCTTGCATTTAGTATGCAAGGCCTCTTAGTTTATTTTAATTGCTGTCAAGAAATCATATCTACTTCTTGCGATTCAAGGGTTTAAGCTTACGACGAAGCCTCGAAGCAGTCTCACCATCCTTCTCCGGGAGTGCATTAATATCACCGAAGTAAATAAAAGCATCAGCTGCTAATGAAACAGCTTTGTATAGCAGAGCCTTGTCATCTATATATAACTGACAACCATCTGTTCTACTGAACACGCCCGAAAACAAAACAAGTGGATAATTTTCTCCTGGTACCATTTCATCTAGTGATGCCACTCTTATTTCAGCTTGCGCGAGATGACGGAATTCCTTCATCATGGCTTTGTATATGAGTTCTTTCTGAGCAGCAAATGGTGTGACAATTACAGCAAGATCATCTCTTGAATTATCTGGATAAAATGTTTTTATCGACTCATAATTGCCCTTGATCCAGCGGATTATTTCTTCAACCTCTTTTTCCTGTATAAATTCCAAACCAATCTTCTGAGCTCGATTACTATCTGTTTGCCATAGAGACATAGGCAGCCATCCTACTTTTTTACCAGCAAAAGGAGCTTGACCTCTAATAGCCTTAAGTTTGTCATTAAACCACATCATACTGGCAAAAGAAACGATTTCCTCATAACTCCTGATATTGTCCAGGAGCCACATTCCATCTCGATTGACCATAAACCACTCAGAACGATCTGCGGCTTGAACAAGCAAATTTGATGAGAAGCTTGGCTTGGCCTCATTCTCTTGCTTCTGTTCAACAGATTCAGGCTCATTATTAAACATAATACCGCCGCCAATTCCGAGACCGCCAGTTCCAGAAGCTATAAAACCCGGAATGTTTTCAAACTCTGAATCGCTGCTGTCTAGTTTTATTCCATCAATATCATCCTTCTTTTTTCTTTTAGGTTTTTCCCAATGTTGATCAAGAGGAATAAAACTGGTATTCATAGAAGCTGCCGGATCACCCATCACACAGACTCTCTGAGAGAATTCTAGAAGCGGCAGTGTTTCACTGAGACTTCTATTCTCAGCATTAAGGATAAACAAATCACTGAGTCTGCCTTCTTTTATACCTTTCATTTTGACAAGAGTTCCAGCTTCGGCGAGCACGATGGGTGTCAATAGACTTAATCTATCCATATACCTATTCGCTGAATGATCGTCATTTCTACCGCGCTGATGCTTAAGAACAATAGATTCACCGGCCAACCAGCGACATTCATAATAATGGACTGCAAGCCAAAAGGCCAGAAGTCGCAAGCTCTTGTCCAATTCTTGATTGATTTTTTCCGGCTGACTTACATATTTTTTAATCATTTCAATATCGAGTCCGATTTTACCAAGCTTCCTGATCATTCTCTCAGTTTTGTCCTGTTGTCTAACAATTTCATCAAGAATCGCTTCTTGACCTGCTAAGTCCTGATCATATGCAGATAAACCTTTTTCGACATCTTCATAAGTTTCTATACTTGTGATTCTTGAAATTTCCTCCTGATTTCGAAAAGCCTCATAATAAGCCTTGAGCTTGATTTTGCCAAGATCAGAATTAGCACCAATTCTCAGACTGATAGGAACAGCCTTGAAATGCCTGGCCCATTCTCCTAATCGTTCAAGAAGCTGGCTTCTCTTCGCAATTATTTGATCTAGCTCATCTTCGGGAAAAAACAGCAAATCCTGACCTGATGCGTCAGCCTGAACAAAACGCTGAATACGAACACCTGTCAGTAACAATGATTGGCGTGCATAGTCAACAGAGACCAAAGTCTCATGTATCTTGCTACGGCATTTTTCTAATGATGGAAGTTCTTCCTTAAAATACTTGCTGCAAGTCTCAGTAACTCTTTCTGTGATTTCTTTGATTTTGCTTGGATTATCGAGCTCAGCCAAGCCTCTATCGCAGCCAACACCAACTGTAAACACATTATCCTTGTCAATACTGCATATTTCATTGTCATCAACAAGAGCTGCAGCCATCAGGCCTGCGCCGCTAATCCAACTATAACCCAATAATGAAAGCGCCTCTTGCTGCTCTGAATGTGTCTTATCACATTGAACATTAAGACGCTTGCTCCAGAAATTGATTTCATTATCGTCTCTAATAATTATCGCTTCAATTGGAGGCTTCTCCTCAAGAACTGCCGCATTTACGATTCTACTGGCAATTGCATCAAGAACACATAACTCAGGAGCTGTTCCGATGGGTGTGTTGACAGCCAGAACACTCCCCTGCTCTTGCTTGATTATTTGCTCAATAGCAGTCCTATGAGTTGCTGGCAAAGCATTAAAACTATCAACATGACCAGAATGACTGAAAGCATTTTCAACACCTCTTGGTGCGAACCTCTTTCTGTCAGGAATATCAATATCAGACAGCATTTTATCAGTTAATTTGCTGATTCGTTTGCTGCTAATCATCTTATTATAGATGCAGTACAGCGGAGAAGCTTTATATACAATGCTGTCAGGAATGATGTAAACAATGTCAGATAATTTATTATCAAAAGCAACCGGTGCATTAAATGGTACTCCAGCCACTTTCTGATAGAGATCAAAAGCCAATGACAGCCATGTCTTCCAATCAGGTATTTTCCCAAGGAGAGCCTTACGCTGACTAACATAAGAATTATAAGTATCTACTAAATCATTTTGCACAACATCTTGGGAAAACCAAGGGAGCAAAAAGCTACAAGGACTAAGCTGGCCTGTATGATCCAGAATCGCAGGTATATAAAAAATGCAATCCAAACTATCTAGTGTTGTATTTGCTTGTATTCTCTCTGTCAGAGAGGGTCGTTTTCTGTTGACTGGAAGATTATCCAAAACAACATTTCTAGCAGCAGCTATTACAGGGATACCAACTATATTCTCGCAGCCACAATCTTTCAAGAGTTTGTCATCCCAGCCACTTGAAATCATGCTCCTATACAGGTCAGCTCCTTGTTTTAAGTTGCCTGTTGCTAATTCGGATATAGAAACATCAAGCCATCTGCCGCCGATACTAAGCAGCTCTGGTTTATGAGGCTCAAAAAGCTGTTCTTTGAGCTGACGTATCTGCGAAATACTCTCTGACATAGTCTATGTTCCTGCCTTTCGACGTTATCTTCATAATTACATTATAAGTCCTATTTGAATTTATCGTGCAACAATAATCACTTGTTCAAATAGCCTTATTGGTAAGTATAACAAGCATATAGAATATACTAAATACACATATTAGACAACAATCAAGTAATTAATCTGTAAATTGTAACTTGTATAAAAAAGGCATCAGAGCAATTGCTCTGACGCCTCATCTGCTTAATAGAAAACTATAGAATTATTCTGCTTCAGCAGTTTTTCCAGCATCATGGTTGACCTGTAGATAATACAGACCAAGGTTACCAAAACGGTGGAACTCAGGAGTTGCCTCAAGAGTAACTGTCTCATCACTTGGGAATGTATCAATCAGATCAAGCTCATTGTTCTTGAACGCTGCCAGAATAGCATTGTCATCACTCATAAGCTTATATGTGATTGTTTCGACCTTGGTCGAAGCTGGATCCCAGTAGCCTTCATTTTTCTTCATTACGAGCTTATCTTCATTGGCGATGGTCTCCATTGTATAACGTCCATTGACTATCAGGGTATCAGTTACAGTTGACCATGCTTCCTGATTAGCTTCGACGATATCCTGACGCAGAGGCATCAAGCTTGGGAAAGCCAGAAGCTCATCGGTATAAGTGAACTCTGCAGCAATTTCAAACTCTAGAGTCTTGTCATCGATTGCTTTTACAGAAAGCTCTTCCGGAGGTATTGTACCTTCAAGAACATCATTGCCGTTCTTGAAGAAATCAGCTCCGATATAGCCGTAAGATGATGCAGTCTCAGGATCGACAAGTCTTCTCCATGAGAACTCGAAATCATAGGCTGTTACTGGCTCTCCATCACTCCAGAAAATATCATCACGCAGTGTAACAGTATACTTAGTACCATCTTGTACTACTTCTTTTGCCTGACCTAATTCGAAGGTACCGTCAACATTTGGACGATAGATGCCCTCAAACAAATGAGTAACATAGATCATACCATCAACGGTTTCATTCAGGTTCGGGTCAAGCGTTGCAGGCTGAGAACCAACACAAATGTTTGTCTCTTCCTTATTAACTTCCCAGAAGTACTTATTACCTGTAGCTGTAACGCCGTAACCTTCATAACCCTGTTGGATCAGAACATCATCAGCATAATAAACGATCGGGATCATGCCCATGTCATCCATCAAGATCTTCTCAGCTTCATGATAGAGTCTTGCTCTTTCAGCCTGATCTGTCAGAAATTTAGCTTCTTTGACACGCTTATCATATTCAGGATTGTTGTAATGACCATCATTTGTACCTGAGTCAGATACGAATAGATCGAAGAATGAGCTAGCATCAGCATAATCAGCCAGCCAGCCCTGACGAGCTATCTGTGAATCTGGTCCTCTGCGGTAATCAAGGAATACATTCCATTCCATTGATGACAGATTAACAGTGATACCAAGCTGTTCTTTCCACATATTCTGAACTGCTTCAGCAACCTGCTGATGCCCTGTGTTCGTGTTGTATGTGAACTCAAGTGTTGGGAAGCCTTTTCCATCCGGGAACCCAGCTTCTTTCAAAAGCTTTTTAGCCTCCTCTACGGCGGCTTCATAATCGGTGGTCATGAGATCGCCGCCAACTTTGCGGAAATCAGTGCCTACGGCAGTGTCCATGATACCTTCTGGTACAAGGCCATAAGCTGCTATTCTTGAACCATTCCAAATGGTATCGTTTAGGTATTCGCGGTCAATAGCCAGCGAAAGAGCTTGCCTTACGCGAACATCCTGCAGCACCTCTGCGCCTGCCTGCTTCTTGGCCTTACATGAAGCAAGACTCAGCGAAAGACTGACAAGCATGACAAGTGACAGCAATAAAGCTACTGTTCTTTTCATTTTTTTTACCCTCCTTAGTATGGATATGAAATATATTTAAAAAGCATGATGCTTTTCAAATCATCTTAAGTGCCAGATATCAGATCTGGCCGGCAAAATGGCAGCTGACAAAGTGTCCTGGTTCTGTTTCTCTGAGTTCAGGGACCTGCTGTGTACATATATCTTTTTTATATGAACATCTTGAAGAAAACGGACAGCCAGGCGGTGGATTCAGCGGATTGGGTACATCGCCTTCAAGAATTATTCTCTTGCGTTGACGATTAACCTCAGGATCCGGAATTGGTATGGCTGACAACAGTGCTCTGGTATAGGGATGCTGTGGATTTTTATGAAGTCCCTCAGAATCATTGAGCTCAACCAGTCTGCCCAGATACATAACTCCAATTCTGTCAGATATATGCTTAACAACAGCCAGATCATGTGCGATAAACAAATAGGTCAGGCCCATTTCTTTTTGAAGTTCTTCCAGCATATTTAGTATTTGAGCCTGTATCGATACATCCAATGCTGACACAGGTTCGTCACATACTATGAATTCTGGTTCAACTGCCAGTGCTCTGGCAATACCGATACGCTGACGCTGCCCCCCTGAAAATTCATGAGGATACCGATTGGCATGTTCACTTGAAAGCCCAACAAGCTCGAGTAGTCTGGCAATTTTATCGGCCCTTTCTTTCTTGTTAGCCGCAAGTTTATGGATATCTATTGGTTCTCCGACTATATCACTTACTGTCAGTCTTGGATTAAGCGAAGCATAAGGGTCCTGGAAAATATACTGAAGTTTGCGTCTATATGGAAGCATCTTCGCAGTGGTAATATCTTGTCCCCGATAAAGTACACTTCCCTCGGTAGGCTCATATAATCTCAGCATTGTCCTGCCAACTGTCGTTTTACCACAGCCTGATTCTCCAACCAGACCAAGTGTTTCACCTTCATTAATGTGGAAGGAAACACCATCGACAGCTTTCAATTTCCGATGCTTTTTGCCTCTATCTGTTACATCGAAATACTTCTTGAGCGACTTGATTTCAATTAGTGGCTCATTTGTCTTGATTATTGAATCAGGACTACTATTTGCTTTCACTTTATTCATTATCGACACCTCCGGCATTATTGTTGTCATAGCCGGCTTCTTGTTTCAT
>JAAYFZ010000357.1 GCA_012727965.1 Clostridiaceae bacterium | reverse complement strand
TTGAGACAATGATGAGGATACTGCAGGCTTCCGAGCAGGTAGCAGCCAGCGCCGGCGAGATTTCAAATGCCAGCGGTGCTCTATCTCAGGGCTCGACTGAACAGGCAAGCTCTATCGAAGAGCTATCAGCTTCAATCACAGAAGTTGCTTCTCAAACCAGACAGAATGCCGGTAACGCGACCAGTGCTAACGGCATATCTCAGAAGGCTCACAACAGCGCCGATCTCGGAAGTCGTCAGATGAGTGAAATGGTCACAGCAATGAATGAGATCAACACAGCATCTGCCAATATTGCCAAAATCATCAAGGTTATCGACGATATTGCCTTCCAGACCAATATTCTCGCGCTTAACGCGGCTGTAGAGGCTGCAAGAGCAGGTCAGCATGGTAAGGGCTTCGCAGTTGTCGCAGAAGAAGTCAGAAATCTGGCAGCCAGAAGTGCTGAAGCTGCCAGGGAAACAACTCAGTATATCGAATCCACACTGGCAAAAGTCGAGAGCGGCAGCAAGATAGCTCATGAAACCGAGTCATCTCTGCAGGAAATCGTTGCTTCTATCAATCAGACAGCTGCTCTGGTGGCGGATATTGCCCATGCATCAAATGAGCAGGCCTCGGGTATCGCTCAAATCAATCAGGGTATTGATCAAGTATCAGTTGTTGTACAAAACAACTCCGCAACTGCTGAGGAAACAGCTTCTACAAGCGAACTCTTGTCAGAACAGGCTAAATTACTGCATGAAGCGATCAGCAGTTTCCGATTGAGTGATGGAGAATGAAGAAATGAAGAGTGATTCGGGTAAATAATGATTTTTTGTTTGTGAAACAATATTACAAACATATTGAGGTATCTAGAAATAATTGTAAGAATATTGATATTTTGTATTATTGAAAAGGCCGGCAGTTATCTATTTTGTAGATATTTGCCGGTTATTTTATATCGAAAGAACTATTGACGTTTAGATATTTAAAAGTTAAACTGAATTACGGATTTAGATATTACCGCCTGAAAAGTATTTCGGGCTGTTTTATGACATGGCAGAATATATTTATATTCACATTAAATAGGCATCTAGGTTACAGCTTTTGAATGAATGTTCTGCGAAAATAAAAAAAGATACAGAATAATGACAAAAATCTGTATCAAACGATGAAAAGGCAAAGCCGCCGAAAGCCGGTTGCGCAAAGCTAAAGGGCCTAAAGAGAGTTGTAGTTTCGTCACTTGTTTGTTAGGTATTGATAAAGATAACAGTGCGATCGATAGATGAACTCTCAATGGCAGCCAGTTGCACATCTCATATATTGGCTCAGTGGAGCCTCATGATGATTAAGAGATGATAGCAGTAATGGTTGCCCCAACTGCTGTCATTTATTTTTTTATGCCTCACCAAGAGCGGTGGGCAAACCACCGCTAAATCTCTCTACTTCTATATATCGTAGGGAGCAAGAAAAACTTTAGAACTTTTTTAAAAATATTTTTCAACTCAGTCTGAGATGAAAAAAGGAGGTAGGATCAAATGATAAACGGATTGCTGAATCAGGTAAATATTATGGAAAAAGGCCTGGATGCCAGCTGGTTGCGCAATGAGGTAATATCCAATAATATCGCAAATGTCGATACCCCTGATTTCAAAAGCACACAGGTCGATTTTGAGCATGTATTCGCAAATGCTTTGGAAGCGGCCTCGAAATCGGATAACGTCGCCAGGAGCGATAATATGAGGATCAGCGGCCGTAACGATATCGGAAGAATCACTACCGCTAAGCATATTGATATGCACGGCCTCAATATTAACAGCCTGCGAGCTGATGTTACTCAGACAAACAGCGCCATGCGCATGGATGGAAACAATGTTGACCCGGATGCTGAGATGGTTGCACTTTCTAAGAACAGTATCCTATATGACACAATGACCTATGCGATAAACAAAGAACTTGGCAGAATCAAAATGATTGCCAGAGATGGGAAGTGATTTGAATGGGTATGTTTGATGCAATTAATATCAGTGCTTCAGGACTTACAGCACAGAGCTTCAGAATGGATGTTGTCGCTCAGAATATCGCCAATGCGACTACTACCAGAACGGCAGACGGTACACCATATCAGCGCAGGACCACAGTTCTGGCAGAGGGCAGATCAATTCGCTTCTCGGACGTTCTGGCGGAACGTCGTGGCCAGTCTACAGCAGGCAGCGGCGTACGAGTAGTCGATACACCAGCTGATCAGTCAGATTTCAAGCTCCAGTATGATCCCAATCATCCGGATGCCAATGAAGAAGGTTATGTCCAGATGCCAAATGTCGATATCGTCAGAGAATATGTAGATATGATTTCGGCTTCAAGATCCTATGAAGCTAATTTGACAGTAGTAAATGCCAGTAAAAAAATGGCGGCCAAGGCACTCGAGATCGGCAGATAATCGTCTTGATCGATCAGGTTTAGTCAACAGTAAGATCTGAGACAAAAGATCAGCAAAACCAGGAAGGTGAATAAAGATGCTAAATAATGTCAGTGCAAGTCAATGGTTGGCACAGGTCAATCCACAAGCAATCGAGAAGCTCAATACGCCGGTCACTAAGATCGGACGCGAGGATGCCGATGACAGTGTGACTTTTTCCGATGTTCTTAATAGATTGCAGGCACCAGTCGAGAGTTCAATAGCTGATGCACAGCAATCACAGCTATCATTGCTGACCGGCGAGGCACAGAGTGTCCACTCAGTAGTACTGGCGGCAGAGAAGGCAGATGTTGCCCTTCAGATGACGATGACAATTAGAAACAAAGTTATAGATGCCTATAACGAGATAATGAGAATGCAGCTATAAACAGACCGGATCTCAACTGTAGCTTAGACCTCCAAACACACCGATATAACAACGAGATCAAAAAGTGATCAAGCTGATCAATAAGAATCAATCGATGAGGGGCCGTTAACGTGGATAAAAACGCCATAGCCAATTCGTTCAAGGGTATCGGAACGAAGATCAAAGAATTCTGGCAGAAATACAATGCCAGTCAGAAACGAATGATGATCGTACTATCAGTAGTAGTCATCGTTCTTTTGGCTTTTGTTGTGTGGTTCCTGAATCAGACCCAGTATGGAGTATTGTACAGTAATCTCGAAGCAGGTGAGGCTGGACAAATCGTACAGCAGCTTGAAGAGATGGGTGTAAGCGTCAAGACAAAGGGCGATAATACAGTTCTCGTTCCGCAGGATCAGGTTGATCGTCTGCGTATGGAGATGGCGGCTTCCGGTCTGCCGGAAAACAGTGCCAATCTCAATATCCTGGAACAGGGTTCAGGCTTCGGAATTACAGAAGAAGATAAGGCAGTATATAGAAGGTATCAGCTGCAGCAGGATCTGCAGAACGCGATCAAAACCTTCTCATCTGTTGCTGACGCAAGGGTATCGCTGATAACTCAATCAGAGAGCTCTTTTGTCATTCAGGACAGAGTCACACCGGCAACGGCAGCAGTTCTGCTGACCTTAAGACCGGGCGCAGAGCTCAGCGAACAAAATGTTCGCGCGATCTCAGCGCTCGTTCAGCGCAGTGTTCCCAATCTTACTAAGGATAATATAACTGTCATTGATAGCCAGATGAATGTTCTGAGCTCAAATGATGG
>JAAYFZ010000356.1 GCA_012727965.1 Clostridiaceae bacterium | reverse complement strand
TAAAGATAACATGAAATCCCTTGTTGGTTCACCGGTCTTCAAGATCGTTGCAGTTACTATAAATATTATAATTGCAGTAATGATAGTCAGTCCAATGAAAAATGCAACTCGGTATTTCATGATTATCACCCTCATTCTATTTGTCAAGTCCAGAAAACTGACGTAAATCCACGTTTGGTAATCACATGTGTTTGGTGACAACACGCAGGCGGATGGATCGTTCTGTTATCGCTTGCTCTCTGACCTTGGCGTTTACATTTTATGAGCACATTGTACAAGTCATTCAGCCTGGTGGTGGCGGTAATTACCTAACATCAGTCACTGTTATCCCCGCACTGCTTCTTTGCCAATTATAATTCGCAAGTGAGTACGTTACTGACAGCGAGCCGCCATAGGTACTTAAGTTCGTCGTTGATATCGATGCTGCAGGGTTCCATACCATTTTCTTGAAATTATGGTTTAAAGATGTAAAGGCTATGGTATGCACTATATATCACCTGCATTATTATGTCAATTTCTAATGTTAATAAAATTATAAACTATCAAAAAAGGAACTGGAATAAATGGGAAAGACCAAGTACACAACGGAACAGATCATCGTTAAGCTGCGAGAGGCAGAAATTCTGTGCGGCCAAGGCAAAACAATTGCCGAAGCGGTACGGCAAATCGGAGTTACCGAGCAACCCTATTATCGGTGGCGCAAAACCTATGGCGGCATGAACACGAATGACGCCAGGCGCTTGAAAGAACTGGAAAAGGAGAATGCCAGGCTCAAGAGATTGGTAGCAGATCTGAGTTTGGATAATGCCATTTTGAAGGACGTCAACTCAAAAAACTTCTAAGCCCGATCAAGCGCAAGGTAGCCGTCGACTATGTGTTAGAAACCTACACATTGGGAGAAAGACGGGCTTGCCGGGTATTAAGCGTTAACCGAACTGCCTACCGCTATGAACCAGTCAAGCGATATGATGCGAAATGAAGGGCGCAAGATCAATCACAAGCGAGTCGAGCGAATCTGGCGAAACAACGCCGTCATTGAGGTATTGTCTGAACTGATGATTATTCATGGCTGTCCTGAATATCTGCGCAGTGACAATGGCAGCGAATTTACTGTGAAAAAGTTTAGAAAATGGCTACAGAACATCGGTGTAATCACCACATATATCAAGCCGGGCAGCCCTTGGGAGAACGGATACTGTGAGAGCTTCAATGCTCGGATGCGGGATGAATTCCTGAATGGCGAGATCTTTGGAAACATATTTGAGGTAGAAGTTTTGACGAAACGCTGGGTTGAATATTATAATACTATCAGGCCACACAGCAGTCTGGGTGGACGCCCACCGGCACCACAGACTTTTGTACTCCGAACGGCATAAGGAAACCGATGGGTTTGCTGATTTTATGAATCAAAAACTAACACTGCAACTGGATCAAAAACTGGGGGCAGACCAGACATTCACTGAAATATAGATACTCATACCTCATCCGATTTAGATCTACTAACAAAGTTTATGTTATGCCAGATCAACTTAAGTGTAAAAACAAACCAGAAAGCTGTAGCGAATACAATCGATGTCGCGATATCATTTAAGTAGTCTAATGGACCAATAGACATGTTTGATGCTTTCAGATAAAAGAAATATGTTAGAATCACAATGCTAATTGCTAATGAATATATCAATGTAAAAGGCACGAAATTGATTTGAAACAAGCCCTTGCTTCGCATTCCTAGATTAAGATAAATAGCAAACCGTTTCCGTTCTATCTGATATATCGACTGGATTATTGATCCGGTAATTGCATAGCTAAGGATTAGGAAAAGTACGACAAGTATACTCTTGTAGCCTGCTTGAATTATTTGAGATGCGTGGTAAGATCCTAACTCTTCACTTGCATCATAAAGAGCAAGATTTCCATATCGGCTGGCAATCGATCTTATCTGGCGATTTGTTTCGATATAGTTTGCATCTGACCTTAAAAACACTCCTACTCGCGTAACAGAATCCGAAAGATTGTTGTGCTCAAAAAAAGCTTTTGAAACTAGGTATCGATATGCTCTTGGTGGTGCTATACCGTAAGTGCCAAACCATCCAATATTATCATATGAGATACCTGATATTCTTGTGTGGACAGGTTTTATATCAAACAACCTCACTGCCTGATCAAGATTGAATACTCCGTATGCAGCTTGTGATGCTTCTAGAAAATATAACGTCAGCGGATCTCCTGCAGATGTAAATGTATCACTTACGGCATTAGGATAATTGGGAGGCACCTTTTCCCAATATGTACTATACGCAAATGAGCCGTCAGGATTCTCTGTTTCCTGCTGCGAGAATACATACGAAGGAGCGACTAGAAGCGCCTCTTCACCACGAATCAACGAATCAATGTTCTCTACAGCAAATGTTTCTGCTAGAGCAAGCAGTTCATCGTCCGAGACACCGATAATTTCAGACGATATGATATCTGTGCTAGACAAATCAAGTTTGTTTCCCCAAAAAGCGTCTTGGTTAGTTTTTATCTCGTGAGCATAAAGTGTTTGCAAATATGCACTTTTGCTTAGTTCCTTTGAGACTTCTGTATACATCGAGTAGTTTTCGATATATCCATTAATATGAGCTACTCCATCTATTTCCAGCAGCTCATTTATCATGCGGTCAAGCTCGTTTTTATTCTCATCATACGATGCAATTAGTGCGATATTTTCTTGGCTGTTATCATGATAATCGCCATCGAAGAACGCTTTACCCTGTGGAGCATAAGAGGGTATCTTAACCATTTGATAATCAGCCTTCTGAAGCATTTTACCAGTTAGGTGATCCGACGTTGGGACTAGGCTATCTTTGCTGTCATAATACGAGTAAATATAAGAAACTAATGCCGAAGTCAACACGCCTAGTACAACAAGCAACCCGATTTGGTAGATTCTGCGTCTTGTATTTGTTATGACAAATTTGTCCTCCTGTGGCAATCTGGTTTTTAGGGGGAAATTGTTTTTCCTGGGTTTCTTTTTGATAGAAGCATCTCCAACCTCCAAATTAGCGAACAAAAAGAACAGCAAGAACGACAGAGAATAGACCGTACTTATATAGATAATGTTTTTTGCGAATATAATTAATGCAGGCAGGGCTATTGTTTTTTCAATCAAACTAAGCATTAGCGCTGAGGTAAAATAGCTTAAGAGAAAACCGGCAAATAAAGATATTCCCCAGATACAAGCAAAATCATAAAGGCGTGTTTGTGTGTAGTTTCTACCAGTTAAACCAAGCGAAACTAGAATAGTGTATTTTTTTGAAGATCGCTCGCTATACATATATAAAAGTGTCACCACAAGTAAAACAATTACAATC
>JAAYFZ010000355.1 GCA_012727965.1 Clostridiaceae bacterium | reverse complement strand
CAGTTCATGCATTTGATCAAGCCGGTTATGTACTACGATCTGCTTGCCGTCGAAATGAGTATGGCGAAACGGAGGTGCCAGGTAGATGATTGCTTTTGGACAAAATCCATCCGGAACTTGTTCTGGTTTGATGAATCCTTGAAGATCCGCAAGACCAGCTGCGAAAAATCCAGCATTTACAGGTGCTATCAATAGTGCCGGATAGCCGAGATCGCTGCCCCCTGCCATAAATGGCAATACGATCAGAGGCTGATTCTGCAGCCAGCTTAGAGAACGATTTCTCAGCTCATCGAAGTTATCACCAAAACGATCGTGATATCTTATCTTGTCCGTTTCACCTTTATCAGCAACGACCATACAATCAGGGTCGCGTCTGCGCATATAGATATCAGGATAATTTACTGACGCACCATTTTTGCAGCGCGTTACAGATGCTTCATTAATATGTCCCAGTCCTGGTATATCGTATCCTACCTGAAATACGGGTTCATTGCTTCTGCCGAAAGCAAGATCTATCAGATCCTCTCTGGTTTCTGGCTGCACACGCTCCAGTTTGCTGTTTTCTAGAATTTCCTTTACCTCTGTTGTCAGTAGCCAGTTTTTGCAATTTAGTTCTATCATTTATTTCCTCCTTGAGATAAATAAAAACCGGAAAAAACAACCACTTGTATAGCAGTTCGTTTTTCCGGTCTACATCGCGACTGGCTCTTGCCTTTCGCTTGTCTTCCGTATTTCATTCTTCCGGCCTGGGATTGCGCCTCATCATATTGCGATGAATCCTCACCCATGCTCAGTTAGCTGATTCTATCATTCAAATATGCAAGATAGCAACTGGTAACTTGCATAAAGATTCTAGAGTTACCATTATTTGCCATTGCTTATGTGCTGTGTTATTCTCGTTCTGAATAAATTGCAATCAAATATTTCAGTAAACCGATTGCCAGATATAAATTAAGAAACTAATACTGAGGGAGGGAACACATAATGGGCGCAGTAAGCAAGGGACAAATCGAAGCTCGCATAAGTGAAGCTGTCAGTAAATTTGAAATAGAATATATGGGACGTGGACCTAAACAGATCAGAACCATGATTATTGAGGATATGATCATAATTAGGATAAAAGGATTTTTGAGTCCTTCAGAACAGAAACTTGCAGAAAATGAACAAGGTAGAGATCTGATCAGACAAATGCGTGCAATGCTATTTGAAACTGCAAGGGATCAGCTTTCTGTTACGATTTCGCAAATAACAGGTTCTGTGCTGACTGGGTTGTATTCAGATGTCAATATGACAAATGGTGAGAATATCATTGTTGCGACTGCCGCTGATGATCTTGGGAAATTACCTGAGGCTGGACATAAGAGGTAGGCGGTTATTGTAATAAATGAGCAACAGATTTAGACCCCCGGGACAGAGAAAAAACCTGTTACAGAATGATCTGACAGGCTATACACATCGGCAGTGGCGGATCAATTTGCCGCTGCGTGATTATCAGGTGCGTCCCGAGGATATCGTTCCGGCTTTTGCAGGTACTATTGGCAAGATTTCTTTGACCGGTGCTTTCGCGCTGGCTTGGATGGAAGCT
>JAAYFZ010000035.1 GCA_012727965.1 Clostridiaceae bacterium | reverse complement strand
GCGGTCATATTCGCTCTGCTGCTGCCAGCCTGGCGGAAGACAATATGAGGTTTAGTACCGGCATTAAATAATAGCATGCCTTTTGCCAGCGGCAGAGACATCATCGCTGCGACAAAACCCATATCAGGCTTGATCTGATCATCAAAAGCGAGCACGACATTCGGTTTATGCTCATAGATCCTGGACAGACCATGCTGCTCAGAAATACTCCTTATACAGGCAATATCAGCCAGGGTGACTACACTGGCAGGAACATCGCCATAGCGGTCATTCATCTCATCGATAACATCCTGCCACGACTGCAGTCCATCGATCGCAGCGATACGCCTGTACATATCCATGCGCTGACCCTCATCAGAAATATAAGAAGTCGGCAGGTAGGCGTCAACATCGAGCTCAACAGAAGCTGTTTTTCTTGATTGAACAGCCTCGCCCTGCAGCTCTTTTATCGTTTCATCAAGCATCCGGCAGTACAGGTCATAACCGATCGCGTCGAGATGGCCGTGCTGTTCAGCACCAAGCAGATTGCCTGCGCCTCTCACCTCCAGGTCACGAAGGGCAATCTTAAAACCGGAGCCCAACTCTGTGAAATCCCTAATTGCAGCCAGACGTTTCTCGGCCACTTCACTAAGTATCTTGTCACGTCTATATGTAATATAGGCAAAAGCCTGGCGATCCGAACGTCCGACGCGTCCTCTCAGCTGATAGAGCTGTGACAGGCCAAGACGATCGGCGTTTTCGACGATGATAGTATTGACATTCGGCATATCGATGCCGGACTCGATGATCGTAGTACAGACCAGAATATCAGCCTCACCATTAATGAATGAGTTGATGATCTCTTCAAGCTTGCGTTCACCCATCTTGCCATGTGCATAGGCTATGACCGCTCCCGGCAGCTGCTTCTCAAGCTGCGCGGTTTTGTCAATTATATGCCTGGTATCATTGAAGAGATAGAAAACCTGGCCGTTTCTCGCAAGTTCACGCATACAGGCCTCGGCCACTATATCCTCATCGTATTCCATAACATAGGTCTGGACAGGCCGCCGTTCATTTGGAGCCTGCTCGATGACACTGATATCCCTGATACCTGCCATCGAAAGATGCAGCGTCCGCGGAATCGGTGTCGCTGTAAGTGTCAGAACATCTATATTGGGACTAAGAGCCTTGATTTTCTCCTTATGATCTACACCGAAACGCTGCTCCTCATCTACGACCAGCAGGCCAGGGTTTTTCAGCACTACATCCTTGGAAAGAAGTCGATGTGTTCCGACAACAATATCGATCTGGCCATTTCTTAAGCCTTTGACTGTCTCTTTTTGCATGGCCTCTGAAGCAAAACGGCTGAGCAGTCCGATTCGAACCGGGAACTGACCCATCCTGGATTTAAGATTCTCATAATGCTGCTGTGCCAGAACTGTCGTTGGCGAGAGCATGACAGCCTGCCGACCATCCATTACACACTTGAACATAGCACGAAAGGCCACCTCGGTCTTGCCGAATCCGACATCGCCACAGAGCAATCTGTCCATAACCTTATCCGATTCCATATCAGCCTTGATTTCGGCGATACACTGAAGCTGGTCATCGGTCTCCTCATAAGCGAAGTCCTCTTCGAACTCCTGCTGCCAGACTGTATCAGCAGAAAAAGCATAACCCTTGACAGCACGACGTTCAGCATAGAGTTTGACAAGATCTGTTGCCAGCTTCCTGATCGAAGATCTAGCCTTCTCCTTAAGCTTATTCCAATCCTGACCACCAAGCTTGGACAGCTTGGGATCACGGCCCTCAGCACCGACATATTTCTGAATCTGATCAAGACTCTCCATCGGTATGTAGAGCACATCATCGCCGGAATAGCGAATCTGCAGATAGTCTCGCCTGGTCCCTTTGTTGTCCATATTGTACAGACCTTCATAGCGGCCGATACCATGGGCTTCATGAACAACCAATTCACCTGGAACCAAATCACTAAATAGATCGATCTTGACACCGGCATGGCGACGTTTACGCACACTGCGCTCAGAGCCGAATATATCTTGTGAGCCAATCAGCTGCAATTTTGCCTGCGGCCAGACGAAACCCTGAGGCAACGCACGGCTGCTGATAACAGCACCTGATGCCTCACCCTCGGCCATGATCTCAGTTATACGCCGGGTGCGCGATTTTGAACCGGTAAAAATAACAATACCCTCATCAGAACCATGTTTTTTTACCAGCTCGATCAGCAAATTCTCACGACCGCGAAAACTATCGGCAGGCCGTCCATGAATATCGATCGTTCTGCCTCCAGGCAAACCATTTCCTGAAGATGCTATCTGGGCAAAAGCCGTGACCCCAGGCCATTTGTCCAATACAATACTTAAGTCGGTTCCTCTGATTGCCGGTTCTCCGCTTATAACAACAGTCTGAGCCTTGAGCAGCATATGCCGCATGCGCTCTGCCAGGTCGGCCTGAGAAGCATCCAGTCTGTTACGAAATCGCAGCGGCTCATCAAGAAATAATCTCATACCGCTGTCACGCACAAAATCCAGTACTATTCCAGCGTCAGGATAGATCCAGTCGATCCACCTATCCATACCGGCAAAAGCTATGCCCTGTTCTATGCGCTCGGCGTCACGTCTGCAGATAGCTCTTAGAGCCTCGGCTTGATTACGATCAGCACCCTCAATGATAGCGTTTCTGTAAACTGAATCGCCGGCTGCAATCAGCTTAGTGACCAGATCATCACGCTGCTGCTCCTGGATCAGCAGCTCTCTTACCGGAAAAACAATCGCAGAACTGATGTTCTCAAGTGATCTCTGGCTCTCAATATCAAGCTGTCGAAGACTATCAATTTCATTATCAAAGAATGATAGCCTGACTGCGAAAACATCATTATTCTCTTCTGCCGCCGGCAACGCAATATCAACAATATCGCCTCTTCTGGCAAATTGTCCGGCACTCTCAG
>JAAYFZ010000354.1 GCA_012727965.1 Clostridiaceae bacterium | reverse complement strand
TTGAAACTGATTGAAAACCATCGAGAGTACCGCAACTCACCACATATTGTCAGTGATATACATGAAATCGTAAAAAAATATACCGGCATCGAGGATACCTATGCTGATATCAAGAAAAGAGATATTAAGTCGGCCCTCAAAATTTTACCTGCTATTCAAAGCTTCATTCAAAATAAAAATGACAAAATGTATTGGACTCTTAAGGCAGCCGCAACAGGAAATATTATAGATGCAGCTATCTACGATACAACTAATTTTCAGGATACTCTAATCGATGAGCTGAGCTCAGAATTTGCTATATGTGACATAAAACAATTCGAGCAAGATCTCAAATCTGCCAAGACTATTCTGATCGTTGGCGACAATGCCGGTGAAACAGTTTTTGATCGGCTGCTGATCGAGTTCCTTGATTCCTACGAAATAGTATACGGTGTAAGAAGTCAGCCTATTCTTAACGATGCTACCAGACAAGACGCCATCGATTCAGGACTTGATCAATATTGCAGGATAATAGAAACCGGCAGCACTGCGCCTGGAACACTACTTGATAGAAGCAGCGAAGAATTTTTGAATATCTTCAACAATGCAGATATAGTTATAAGCAAAGGTCAGGGTAATTATGAATCATTATCTGGCTGCACAAGGCCGGTCTATTTTGCGCTGAAAGCAAAATGCGGAGTCGTTGCGGACACACTAAGAGTCGAAGTAGGCGACTATGTGTTTGTTTTTCAGAATAATTAAAACAGATCATCCCTATTCCGAAAATTAGTCCTGTCGTTCTCCTCTGTTCCAGCGCTGCGTTAATGTCAGCAGGAAGAACCCCGGATTAGCTGCTGCGGCAACCATATCACTGATACCAAGAATTTTGTCCAGAGCATCGCTTCCGTCATCGATCAGGTAAGATCTGGTCGAGGGCGGACTGCCGATGCCGACAGCAGCAAGATCGATCTTGCCATCCTTGACCTCAAGCATTTCCAGCAACTTGATATGCTGCTCCTCAAACTCGTCGAGCAGATGTGTATAGGCGTCGATGATCTGCCTGTTAAAAACAGTCAGAGAATCTGTCGGGCCGTTTTTTATCAGAGAAACATGATCAAGCAGCTGATCAACAAATTCCAGATAGTCAGCCCAGCAGCGGCTGAGAACGATGGCGCCTGCATGCTGCTGAGCCTGCTGCATATCGGCTGAGTCTTCATCAATTCCTTCTGGCAAACCAGCCTCCTGCCAAATATTTAGCTTCTTAATGCCCGTGAGAATATCATGGTGAAGCTTATAAATGATTCGGCGTTGCTCTTCAAGCAAAACTGCGTATCTAAGCAGATTCTGCCTCTGCTGAAAAAGCTGCCCTTCTACCACTCGCTGTGTATGTGTCATAGCCAAATGGACTCGCTTGTCCAGGATTGGACCATTAACATTACTGTTGGCAAATTGCGGCGGCAAGACCTCTCTTATTCGATACCGTTCAATCAGGTCATCCTCGAGCGAGAGATAAAAAACACTCTCACCAGGGTCGCCTTGTCTGCCAGCGCGCCCACGCAGCTGCCGGTCGATCCTGATGCTCCGATGTCGGTTAGTGCCTATTACCAGCAGTCCTGGTCCATGCTTATTCTCGAGAACAATGTCAACACCTCGTCCGGCCATATTTGTAGAAATAGTGATTGCTCCTACTTTGCCTGCACCAGCAATGATCTCCGCTTCGACCTTGTCATGTCTGGCATTAAGTACAGAGCAATTGAGACCGCGGGCCTTGACCTTTTCAGCCAGACGTTCTGACTCTTCAACACTGGCAGTGCCTATAAGAATAGGCTGACCGATCTCATGCCTGGACCTGATTTCTTCCACCAAGGCTTCATCTTTTTGCTTAAGTGTACTGAAAATTATGTCAGATTGATCAACACGCACACATGGAATATGTGGGGGTATTCTGGTCACACCTAAATCATAAAAGAGCCTGAACTCACGAGCTGAAGAGACAGCAGTACCGGTCATGCCGCAGAGAAATGGGTATAGGCCGAGAAAATCACGCAGCGTAATCCGATTAAGTATTCTGCCGCCAGCCCGCGCCGTAATACTTTCTTTCAACTCAACTGCTTCATGCAGACCATCCGGCCATTGTCGGTCTTTGATTATCCGGCCGGTAAACTCGTCGACCAGTTCAACCTTATTATCACGGACGATATAATCGATGTCTCTGCGCAAAACATGCAGCGCCTGCAGCATGTTCCTTACCTGAAACAGATAGCTTGTATTTTCGGATTCGTATAGATTACTGATTCCCAGACAATTCTCAAGCCAGATCTGGCCACTTTCTGTCAGCAGCACCTGCTGTCCACGTCTATCGTGGATAAAATGAATACCGGCCCGCATCCTTTTGACCAGAGCAAAAACGGCCGGTTCCATAACACCAGGACCACTCTCAGCCTCAGCAAGCACCAACGGAATCCTGGCCTCATCTATCAAGATCGAATCAGCCTCATCAACGATCGCACAGCCAAAACCCTGCTGAACCAGATCCTCCGGGCGGCCGGCCAGAAAACCACGCAAGAAATCGAACCCGGCTTCTTTTGCCGTGATGTAGAGAACATCGGCTGCATAAGCCTTTTCCCTCTGATCCTTCTCCGTCGACTGAATAATAAATGCGGACTGCATCCCAAGGCGATCATACAACGGCTTCATCCAAAGCGCGTCGCGTTCAGCCAAATAATCATTGAAAGTCAGGACATGAACCTTCTGCCCCGCCAGATAACGCAAAAACGCAACAAAAACAGCGACCAGCGTCTTGCCCTCGCCGGTATCAAGCTCAATCACACGGCCACGCTGCATTGCTGCTGCAGCCAGCAGCTGACTCTCGAAGACATCCCAGCCGAAGCATTCTCCAACCACCTTAGACACAATGGCAAAAGCCTCCGGCAGGATACTTTCGATCACTTTTCCAGTTTTTTGCTGATCAATGAAATTATCGTTGCTGGAACCAAGCTCGAACTGCAGCCTTGAATCGCTGATTTTTGAATTAATGTGTTTTTTCAGTTCAGCTATGCGGTCATCAATTAATTCAGGATCAGTACCGCTATAGTCAAGCTGTCCATTTGCAATAAGTTTTCGATATTTGCCAAGTCGGAACTCAGCCTGCCTTCTCTCGCTTAATGACATTTTATCTCCCTGTCTGCAGATTTGCAGGCTCAATAATTTGACTCGATCTCCTTTATACATCCTTTTTCAGTTTAGATTTCCTATTAACTAATATGAATATGCAACACGTGTGTAAGGGGTCTGCCAGGAATCACCAAAATAGATCGTACAATTATTAGCACCATTTATGCTGACAGTGTAGACATCCTCAGAATCCTGCATACTGATAATAATATTCTCACCTTCCAGTCTCCATGTTCCGTCTACTACACCTAATACTTCCCAGTACTCCTCATAGCCCCAGTAATCGGCGGTTGCAGTCTCATCGCTTTTATTGGCACCTGTCAAGGCAGCTGAACCATCAATATAGAAAGATAGAGCCGCATAGACGCCGCCGGCATCAGGTATATCCGGCACCCAAGTTCCAATCAGATAGTCGTATAGATTGGGTGAAATACCTTTACGATAAAGCGTAAAGGGTTCATCACTGCCTTCATAGATCAACTGGATTTCATCATTGCTGACAACATTTACTGAAATCCTGATAGCTCCTGCTGCATCTACTATAATCAGGTCTCCACCCTCAAGCCTCCAGTTGCTCCACATATAAGGATCCATATTCCAGACTCCTGGTGTATCCCAATTATCAAGAGTTGTCTCAGAGCTCTCATTATAAGCAAACGAGCTGCCTACCCTGCCATCCTCAACAAACCAATAGACAAAAGAATAATCCTCCGATGTAGGCAAAGATGCCCAAACGCCAGGAAGCATACTGGTTAGATCTATATCAACAGGTGCTGTGGTCTCTTCCGTTGTTGGCTCCGCCGTTGTTGGCTCGGTTGTTGGATCTGTTTCATCGATCTCCTCAAGCTCAACAGGAAATTTAAACGCCAGATCCGGTGGTCTGTTAACAAACTCAGAATAATAGTGGATAGTAATGGTCGGTATAGCCTTCGGTTTCTGATACAACAGCCAGCCACTGGTTTTTTCTCCGGGCGCCAGTTCTTTTGCCGGCTCATACTCACCATCAGTCGTGAAATACTCTGCTTCAGCATCATAAGACGTCATTTCATAACCACTGTCAGAGGAAGCATCCTCTCCTGTAACAATGTATATTTTGCTTCGGACCGGAGTCTTTTGCGGCTCATCCGATTGGTTCTCGAAGGTATACCAAATCAGGATATGCTCATTGCCATCATCTGGTTTGCTGTAGAGAAATTCCGCATTGGGACGAGTTACCTTATCTACAGTCATAGCAAGACCATCAAACACGCCTGTCTCACCTAAACCAAGCTTAGGAACATCTTCTCCAGATTCAATTGATTCAGTTGTTGCCTTTGTTTTTCTAGTTGTTTCTTTACCTGTATCCTCTTCCTTGCCACCTCCGAAGAAATGTAATACCAGAAAAATGATCAAAGCTAATAGAAGTACACTACCGGCTGCGATTCCAATAATTATGGCAGTCTTCTTCTTCTTAGCTGTCTCAGACGTAAGTGCGGAGCCAACCTGACCGTAGGGCTGCTGTGGCGGCATTTGTTGATACTGCGCAGGCGTCTGCTGATAAGGCGGCGGCGTATACGATGCTTGTTGGTGTTCTTGAGGCGGCAAATAGGGTTCATTCATCTGATTCTGAGGCGGCGCATACGGTGCCTGCGGCTGTTCAGATGATGCTGCAACTTCATTTTTCTGTCCGCAAATAGGACAGAAGAGATCGTCGTCATTTAATTTGGTTCCACAATTATCACAGAACATATAAGCACCTCCGCTCATGTCTTAACAAGAGGAAATATTTCATCTACGTTAATTATACAATATCGGTGCTTACAATATAACTAAATCATAGTTTGTCATGCTATTTGTCATCTTCCCGAGTCTGGTATAATGCTGCTTGTATAATCACAACAGAAACTCACCTTAAGAGCATCTGACAATATGGAGGTCGACTTTGTTAATTCAAATCATGGTTCTGGTCATACTGATTTTGCTCAACGCTTTTTTCGCGGCATCAGAAATTGCTCTTTTGTCGGCAAATGAAAATAAGCTTGAGCGCATGGCGGCAAAAGGCAACAAGAAGGCAGTTTTGTTGTCAAAGCTGATATCCGAGCCAAGCCAGTTTCTAGCCACCATTCAAATTGGTATCACATTGGCAGGATTCTTAGCCAGTGCCTTTGCTTCTGACAGCTTCGCAGATGTTTTGGCAGATGCGGTCATGGCTTCTGGAATATCGATCTCAAGAGGCATTGTGAAAAATGTATCGATGGTTTTGATAACGCTTTTGCTTTCATATTTTACACTTGTATTTGGTGAACTGGTGCCGAAACGTCTGGCCATGAAAAGAGGCGAGAAAATAGCAATGTCGGTTGTAAGACCCTTGTACTATCTTGCCAAGGGTACTTATCCATTTGTTAAGCTGCTTACACTATCGACAGACCTCACTGTAAGATTATTTGGCATCGACCCGAATGAGGATGATAATGATATCTCCGAAGAAGAAATTCGACTGATGGTTGATGTCGGCGAAGAAAAAGGCGCAATTAACGAAGACGAAAAAAATATGATCTTCAACGTCTTCGAGTTCAATAACAAAACTGTCACAAACATAATGACTCACAGAACTAATCTGGCTGCTCTCCCTCTTGATTCTTCTCTGGAAGATGTTGTGGATTTCGTTCAGAAATGGAAATTCAGCCGCATTCCTGTTTATGAAGATGATCTGGATGATATTGTCGGCATTCTACATACAAAAGAACTAATCAACTATTTTTGCACACATAGTGAAAATGAAGACGAGACTAAGTGCCAGTCTTTTAAACTTGCAGATATCATTAAGGAACCTTATGTTGTGCCCGAAAGTAAAAGAATTGATGAGCTATTCAAAGAAATGCAGCTTAAGCAGATTCATATCGCGGTCATTATTGATGAGTATGGCGGCACTGCCGGTATCGTCACCAGCGAAGATCTGCTAGAAGAAATAGTAGGTGAGATCTTCGATGAGTACGATCGTGAGTATAGCGAAATGGTCAGGATCGGCCCGAACAAATATAGAATCATTGGTTCAATGGAACTGGACAAATTACAGAAGGCACTTAATGTCGAGCTGCCAACAGATGAATTTGAAACGCTTAATGGCTTTTTAGTCAGCATGTTGGATGAC
>JAAYFZ010000353.1 GCA_012727965.1 Clostridiaceae bacterium | reverse complement strand
TTTTGGAATGCTTCCCGCTATGACCCGGCCACCGACTCTATCGCTCTTCTCATAAACTGTTACATCATGACCTCTACCTGCAGCTATAATGGCAAAAGTAATGCCCGCAGGACCTGAACCGACAACGGCTATCTTTTTCTTCACTGGAACTGGCATCGGCAGCTCTTCAATACTGTGCTCGAAGCCTGTTCTGGGATTAACTGCGCATTGCGGGTGACCACCATCGACAAATTCGTTGATGCAGCCTTCCTGGCAGCCAATACAGGGTCTGATCTCATCTACCTTACCGGCATATGTTTTATTCGGCCAATCCGGATCAGCAAGCAGCGGTCTTCCGAGCATGACCATATCACATTTATCATCTCGCAGAGCCTGTTCGGCAATGTCCGGGTAGCCCAGTTTGCCTACGGCTACGACTGGCACTTCAAGACCA
This sequence comes from Clostridiaceae bacterium, assembly GCA_012727965.1. Taxonomy (GTDB): domain Bacteria; phylum Bacillota; class Clostridia; order Saccharofermentanales; family UBA5734; genus JAAYFZ01. The sequence goes on along the minus strand of JAAYFZ010000353.1, from coordinate 4,839 downwards.
GCGTTTGATTTGATATTGTTTTTGGCGAAGTGTTCTTTTACCAGCTTGGAGACATCAAGGAAGCAGCCAGCAGGCATGCCGGCTGGAGGATGTGGCAGCCACCAGTTGTCATAACAGCCAAGATCAACATCAAACATGTCGACTCCGGCTTCTACCAGATTGGTCATATAGTCAAGTGTCTGCTCAATAGTTCTGCCGTTTTTAAATTTCTTGAGAGCAGATATGCTCATACCATCCTCGCCATATGTTTCATTTAGAGCCAGCGACAGATCTATCCTGTACATGATCGGGTATTTATCGTCGCTTCTGCGGCGCAGCTCCTTGACCAGATCGATGCCGAAGCGCTGCCAGTCAGCGTATTTGCCAAGTGATCTTCGATTGAAGGCCGGATTAGTCAGCTGCTCGAGCAGATAGCCTTCATGACCATGTAGATATACGCCATCGATGCCAGCAGCTCTGGCATCTGCAGTGGCCTGGCCGGCATTCTTGATGATCTTCTTGAGTTTGCGGTCCGACAAACGCATACAAGGAATCTGGGGAATATAGAAGTTAGGATTGAATGAGGCAGATACTGGAAATTTCAGTTCATTTATCAGACATTGGGGATTGCCCACTCGTCCAAGTCCCGGTGTCAGCTGGATAAATATCCGGCTGCCATGGGCATGAACTCCCTGAGCCAGGTCGCGCCAACCGGCAAAAACCGTTCGGCTTCTGTCGATGCGTGGGAAGTATGAAAGATCATCCATTTCTGTGATTGAATTATCGATGCCATGACTGATTGGTACCAGTCCGGTTGTAATCAGACCGACACCGCCCTTCGCCCTGGCGAAGAAATACTGCAGCATTTTATCATTCGGTCTGCCGGTTTCTTCACACATATCGATGTTGCCCATGGGAGCCATTACAATCCTGTTCTTGAGGGTAATGCTGTTCACGCGAATCGGTGAAAACATCCGATCATAGGGGTAAAGCTCTTTTGTCATCCGGCCGGTACTACCTGCCTGATTATCTGTTTCACTTCTAACCCAACTGCCATAGCCGTCAACAAGTTCCTGAATCATTGCGTCTGTCTTCATGGATACAACCTCCTGTGATATAATGTAAATAAACCGAATGTGATTCTGTTTTCAATCTAACACACATACACTGGCAAATCAAACTTAAGTGAGGATATATAATGAGAAAACCACAGGAAAGGTCCGAAAAAACACAGCAGGCTATATTAGAGGCAGCAATTGTAATTGCTCGTGAACACGGCTGGAAGAAAACAGGTATACAGGAAATATGCAGGCAAGCTGGTGTTTCCGTCGGAGCCTTCTACCACCATTTTCAGTCCAAACAAGAGGTTATGAACAAGTCTTTTCTGCTGTTTGATGAAACTCTCGATGATCTTTTTGATAAGAAAAAAGGGGCTTCCGACGATTGCGCGAAACCCCGTTTATCCGTAAAAAAAATCCTGCTGCGGCAGACCCGGTTTATCGTGACCGAAGCAGGACCGCTTATAAGAGAGTACTATCTCAATATTCTCAACGATGCCAAGCATTCAGCTGTCGATCCTAATAGAAAATACTACAGAGCTGTTCTCTCCTGTATCAGGCAGTCTGAGGACAAGCTCAGCCAGCAACTGACGCCTGAAGCAGCAACAGATCTGCTGATAAAATTTGTCCGTGGCAGCATAATAGACTGGTGTTTACATGATTTTGGCTACGATCTGGTCGAGCGGCTTGATCAAGAACTCGACTTGCTGCTGGCGGCAATTTTCATCACAGAATAAGAAGCATAATCGAGATCTGCCAAAACACTTATTGTATAATCTTCTGTCTATCAGCCTGAACAACCATCTCCTCCGGGAACCATTTCTTCGATCTGAAGATTGCCCAGATGGCGATGATCGACATCAGAATTATCATGCTCTCTATTACATATATACTGATGTCAAAAGGCGATGCCAGAACAGCTGGCGCGTTAACTATGCCATGCAGCAAAATCGCCAGAAGCACAAGAAGATATTTGCGCCTGGCTACGGCCAGACAAACAATTATCGACAATATTATATGAACCGGCAAAACTGCCAGTCTCTCTAAACCTGCCAGGAAAAAATGAGCCGGCGGCGTGCCAGTTAGTGCCTCTTTTACCAGTTCTGCCTGATCTCCCAACGATGGCGCCATCAGTGTTTCGAAGCTGCCTGAATTTATCATCAAGCTGATCGTAAGGTTGTTGACTGATTGCATACCAACCAGCAGTGCAGCTTCAATTCCGCCATGGCCGATTCCAAATGCGACAGCGTTTTTCCAGTCAAGATGATTTTTTCTGAAAAATCTAAAACCAATGAATCTTCCCGTTTCTTCGAAGAGACCTGCACTAAGGGCGTATATCAGCAAAAGATAAATAAGGCTGCTGCTATATTTTTGATGCCAGCTAGTACCGGCCAGAGCACTTAACAAGGGTATTCTAATAATGATTTGGCTAATAACGAATACCGCTGCACCAACAACGATCGACAGCGGATGATATCGGTGGCGTCTATACAAGACTATCGCAAGCACGATAGGCGCCGCAATCGAAATCAATAATGTGAAAACCATACCGATAATTGAAATTGAACTGACCATAATGAAACTCCTTCCCCACGGGCTAACTATAAGCCGACGTACTGCTGCAAAACTCATAAACCAATTATCTTCATTCTAACGCTCTTTACCCTTTTGTTTTATTACAAATATTGACAGCTGTATAGTAAAATGATATTATTAATTGTAATGAATTCAATTTTGTAATAATAGTATTTTACAAGGGAGGGTTAATGATGCTGGCAGAAGACAATTCTATTCAGGATATGTTGCGCGAAAAAAATATTCGTTTATCTCATCAGCGTCTGATGGTGCTGGAATATATGTCTGCTAATCATAACCACCCTACTGCAGATCAGATCTTCAACGGACTCAAGGGCACGGTTCCATCTTTATCTAAAACAACTATATATAATACAATGGACGCCTTCCTGGAGGCAGGAATCATCAGGCCCGTTAACATCGAAGACAATGAGGTTCGTTATGATATCGTTACTGGAGAACATGGACATTTTAAATGTGATTCCTGTGGTCGTATCTATGACTTCGATCTGGATCTCGATCATTTGACATCGGGACAGCTGGCAGCATTCAAAATTGACAGCAGAGATGTCTATTTCAGAGGCACTTGCAAAGAATGTCTAAAAAGCAAGAGCTAGTTGATTCATGTCTTCTAAATACTTAGTTATTATGCTGACTCTTCAGCGTAAAATATAAAAGCAAAATTACGGAGGTTCAAAATGAGCGGAAACAAAACACATGAGAATCTGATGGCGGCTTTTGCCGGTGAATCACAGGCTAACAGAAAATATCTGGCTTATGCCAAGAAGGCCGAAGCAGAAGGCAAAATGAATGCCGCAAAACTCTTCAAAGCAGCAGCTGATGCTGAGACGATCCATGCTCACAAGGAATTCGAACTGGCAGGCAAGATCAACTCGACAGAAGAAAACCTAAAAGATGCTGAAGCTGGTGAGACCTACGAGTACAAGGATATGTATCCTGAATTCATCAAGGATGCCGAAGCAGAAGGCGATAAAAATGCTATCCGTGCATTTACTTATGCAATGAAGGCTGAGGAAGTACATGCTAAGCTTTATAATGAAGCTCTTCAGAACGTCGATGAGACAGAGGAAGTTTTCTACTATCTGTGTCCCGTCTGCGGTAATATCGAGAAGGTTGTACCTGGCAAATGCCCGATCTGCAACGTCTCTGGCGATAAGTTTATAAAATACTGATAAATTGATTCCTGTACATGCAGATTAGAAGCCTCCTTATGGGGGCTTCTTTTTTTGTGTGGATAAGGAATTCTTGACCATCATTACATAATATATTCTAGAATACAGCTCAAAATGTCCTGTGAAACTCTGAATCTACAATATAATGAATTTGTCCGGACAATAATAATAGTGAGGTCAGCGAGTATGAAACAGCTTCTTCAGAAAATGATCGATCATATTGATGAACATATTAACGAGCCGCTAAGCCTGGACAAAATTTCATGGCATATAGGTCTGTCCAAGTACTATTTAAACCATATGTTTAGTATTTATACAGGCTTCTCTGTGATGGAATATGTCAGAAAGAAAAAACTTGAATATGCTCTGAGTGAGCTCGCTTCAACTAATAAGCGAATTGTAGATATTGCGCTTGATGTCGGCTATTCTTCCGAGAGAGCATTTTCACGTGCTGTAGTCAAAGCTTATGGTCATTCACCAGCATATTTCCGTGAAAACAATTTTTTGAAAACGAGACGTCTTGTACTATATGATCTAGCCACTGATCCTGATGAGACCACAATACTTGAGGGATTTGCTCCAGAATTTCACATTGTTAAGCAAAGTGTATCAGAGAAAGGATTTGAAAGTATGAAGAGTAATTTTAGTGAAGTTAAGTATGAGATCATTGGCAAGATGACTGTACTAAGCGGTACGGCAATAGGCGAAGAACCGGAAGATGCGATTATTGAAACAATGCATCGTCTGGCAGGAAATTATTGTGTTGATGTACTAAGAACCTTCGGCTTCGACTCTCCGGTCGAGGGATCAGAGGATGTCACCAAGCTAAGAGGTTATGAATACTGGCTTGTAGTTAATGATAATGAATTAGATAAATTGCCCGATAGCAACTCCTTCATGTTCGAGGATACATCCCTGTTGATCTCGCTTGAAAAATGAGCAAATACGATCAAGATTCTCATTCCCGGACAGAGTATGATCAAGTCAGAGGTGAGAAATGGAAGATTTGAATAAGTTACAAGCTGTACAACGGA
>JAAYFZ010000034.1 GCA_012727965.1 Clostridiaceae bacterium | reverse complement strand
CAACTGTGGTGAAGAGGGCGGACAGACTGTTATGCATCTTCATTTTCATCTAATCGGCGGCCGAAAGCTCGGTGAGAAGCTGATCTGAATCTAATAGTTGACGATACTTGCTGTAAACCTGTATAATAACCAATGATGTCGCTATGGATTAGCCAATGCGGCAGACTAAGCGAAAACCGCCGTGAGGGGAGTGAAATAGATGTCAGAAGTAAGAGTTAAAGAGAATGAAACCCTTGACAGCGCTCTGAGACGCTTTAAGCGTTCTTGTGCCCGGTCCGGCGTTCTTGCTGAGGTACGTAAACGCGAGCACTATGAGAAGCCCAGCGTTAAGCGTAAGAAAAAATCTGAAGCTGCTAGAAAGAGGAAACGCTGACCGATGAACGTGAAAGAAACTCTGTTCGAGGATATGAAAACAGCTATGCGCAACAAAGATATGATGCGCAAGGAAATGCTCCAGATATTAAGGGCAGGGATACTTCAGGTCGAAAAGGACCAGAAGATCGAGCTTGATGATGCCGGAGTAGCTGATATCATAGCTAAGGAACATAAGAAGAGAGTCGAAAACCTGAACGATCTGAAGGACAGTGGCAGAGAGGATATACTCGAGAAGAATAGAGCTGAAATCTTGATTCTTGAAGAATATCTCCCCAAGCAGCTTTCCGAGCAGGAAATTACTGAGATCGTCGATGCTGCCATAAGTCAGACTGAAGCGAAATCAGCCCGCGACATGGGTAAGGTCATGCAAGTGATTATGCCGCAGGTCAAGGGAAAGGCAGACGGCAAGCTGGTAAATCAAATAGTGAAGAAACAGCTTGGCTGATGTCTCAAAATTGAACAGATTTTAGAAGGGCTCGATGTCTTAAATGGCAGTCGGGCTCTTTTGTTAATAATTAAAATGTTTTATTATAATGCTGCGACCGGGTATAATTGCTCTGTCATAATCAATCAGGGAGGAGGGAAGTCATGTATATTCAGAAGGATTGGCAAATAATCAATGAATATGATTATAGCGATATTGAATTAGATCAGACTATGGTTTCTGAACTTGATCTAGCTGGAAGAATTCTAATGAGCCGTGGTCTCATTGACCCGGAGCAGCGCAAGACTTTTTTTGCTGCTGACTTGTCAATGCTGCATGACCCATTTCTCTTCAAAGATATGAGGAAGGCCTGCGAAGCTATAATAAGACATGGCAGAGCAGGTTCGCTTATCATTGTTCATGGTGATTACGATGCTGATGGTCTGACTTCTACAGCATTGGTTATTCGTGCGCTCAGGCGCTTCGGGTTTCTTTGCGATCATGTCGTTCCTGACCGTTTGCTCGATGGCTATGGCTTATCTGATAGTGGTATTAATAGAATTATTGATGCCGGTGCGTCTTTGGTTATTACAGTCGATTGTGGTATCGCAAGCGTCGATGAAGTTGATCGACTAAATGCTGCCGGCATCGAAGTAATTATAACTGATCATCATGAATTTAGACCTGAGCTGCCGCGTGCGCTTGCCTTGCTCAATCCCAAGTTGCCCGGCCATGGCTACCCTTTTGACGCGCTTGCGGGCGTAGGCGTCGCGCTCAAGCTGGTTCAGGCTCTCGATATTATGCTAGATGGCGGCAACAAGTGGATCAATGATATTTCACTGGCTGCCCTTGGGACTGTTGCGGATGTAGTGCCTCTTATTGATGAGAACAGAATCATTGTCAGTCAGGGCATTGAACAGATCAATAAGGGCGCAGAAAATGTTCCTGCAGGCATTTGTGCCATGATGGATCTGTGTCAGAAACGCAATGCTCTTAATGCCGGTACAATGGGTTTTACGCTGGCGCCGCGACTTAATGCAGCCGGCAGACTCGGCGATGTTGAGCCTGCTCTGAGATTACTGTTGTCAGATGATGCTTCCCAAACCGCTAAGGATGCGGAGATTCTTAATGAACTTAATAAGCAGCGACAGAGTCTAGAACAGGAAATCATTGAAGAAGCTGTGAACAGGATCGAAGAGATGCCTGACTCAGGTAATCGCAATGTAATAGTGATTGCAGGCAGAAACTGGCATCCGGGTGTCATCGGCATCGTCTGTTCGCGATTAGTAGAACAGTATAGCCGTCCGGTCATTATGCTGGCTGGAGATAATGGCTCCAATTTGCGTGGTTCTTGCAGGACTTATGGTGATTTCGATATTCTGGCAGCACTTGAAGCTGCGGCGGAGTTTACTATTTCCTATGGTGGACATAAGAAGGCTGCCGGGCTCGAGCTGAGCGCCGACAATCTGGAGGCTTTTGCCGATGCTGTTGAAATTTATGCCAGACAGCATATGGATCAACTGGATCTGCGTCCTGCAATATTGGCTGATATGTACCTGGATGAGAGTGATCTGAATATAGAGAATGCCCGCTCTTTGGCTGCTCTGGAGCCTTTTGGCGAATGTAATAGACAACCGTTGTTTATCAGTGAAGGCTTCCGGATCATACAGTGGATGCTTGTCGGCAATGGCAGACATGTCAAACTTGTTGTTGAAGGAAAGAGCGGTAAACATTATGATGGAATAGCTTTTAGCATGAGTGATGCCGATGAGCTGTTTACTGCAGGCGATAGAATAGATTTACTGTTTTCGCTCGAAATCAATGAATGGCAGAATAGAGAACGGCTGCAGCTGCAGATCAAGGATATTCATCTTAGTCAGAGTGGAGATGATTTCATTGATCGTCCTTGGCTAGCCGATGGCTTATATAAAAACAATTGGACTCTTAGTAAAATTGCTGAAAAATATAGTCTCGGTGTTGATGAGCTGATGCCTGCAGGATCGGATTTCAAGGCTGCTTATCAGTTTATAAGAACAAGATTTGCCAGCCGCTGCCTGGAGACAGACCTGAAGATACTGGCTAGAAGAATCTCATCAAGCTACAGGATCGAACTTAATGCTTTTAAACTGGCAAGAATAATTGAAGTATTCGCGGAGAGTAATCTTATCAGTCTGGAATGGCTAGGCGATGACCGTTGTAAATTTTCACTTCTTGAGGTCAACAGCAAGGTCAGACTTGAAGAGGCTTCTACGTACAGACGACTGCTCTCTGAGGGGGAGATATGATGGATAAGGACAAGGAGTATCAGGAAGAAAATAAAGAAATTGCTGACTCTGCCACTTCTAAAAAAAGCGATAAGTACCCTGTTGATCCGGACAAAGGCGAAGAAATTATCGCTGTAAGTTTGGACGGTGAGGGTCCTGTTACTCATGATGTTATCGTTGATGATCTCGATATTGAAGAGACTGAGCCTGTAATGCAGAGAATTATCGAAACCTATGAAAATTATTCCGGAGCTGATGATTCGCACAAAATCAGACAGGCTTTTGAATTTGCTAGAAAAGCTCATGAAATTCAGCGTCGAGCTACCGGAGAGCCCTATATAATCCATCCTCTGGCAACTGCAGAGATTTTGCTTGAACTTGAGGTCGACTGTGATACTCTAGTTGCCGCGCTGCTGCATGATACTGTTGAGGATACGGGTATAACAGTTGAGGAAATTGCTGAGCATTTCGGTGAAGATGTAGCTATGCTGGTCGACGGCGTAACCAAACTGAGCCGTATTCCGTATTCTTCGAAGGAAGAAATACAGGCTGAAAACTTCCGTAAAATGTTTCTGGCCATGGCCCGGGATATTCGTGTAGTTCTGATCAAGCTGGCAGACCGGCTTCATAATATGCGCACTATAAAGCATATGAGCCCCGAGAAGCAGCTCGAGAAGGCTAGAGAAACACTTGATATTTATGCCCCTCTGGCTCATCGTCTCGGTATCTACAAAGTCAAATGGGAGCTGGAGGATCTTTGTCTTCGTTATATCGACAGAGAGGTATATTATGAGCTGGTTGGTTCGATTTCACAGAAGCGTTCCGAACGCGAACACTATCTAGAGGATATAATCGTTCAGCTTCGCGGCAAGATCGCTGATATGGGCATCAAGGCTGAAATTGAGGGACGCCCTAAACATTTTTACAGTATATATCATAAAATGAAGACTCAGGATAAGAGCTTGGATCAGATTTATGATCTATTTGCGACTAGAATCGTTGTCGATACAGTTGCCGACTGCTATGCGGTTCTGGGACTGGTTCATGAATTGTACAAGCCTATGCCTGGAAGATTCAAGGATTATATCGCTATGCCTAAGCCCAATATGAATCAGTCACTACATACGACTGTGATCGGACCAAAAGGCATACCATTTGAAGTCCAGATCAGGACTTTTTCCATGCATAGAACTGCTGAGTATGGCATTGCGGCGCACTGGCGCTACAAAGAGGGCGGGACTTCACCTGCCGCTTCGCGTAATGAACCGTTTGAAGGTAAACTAAACTGGCTGCGACAGCTGCTTGAATGGCAGAAGGATATGCGTGATGCCGGTGAGTTTATGGAATCGCTCAAATCAGGTCTGGTTGCAGACGAGGTATTTGTCTTCACGCCAAAGGGCGATGTACGCTCCTTGCCGGCAGGATCAGTACCAATAGATTTTGCCTATAATATTCATAGCGGAATTGGTAATAAAATGTATGGTGCGAAGGTCAACGGACGTATCGTGCCACTGACCTATGAGTTGAAAAATGGCGATATCATTGAGATTTTAACTTCGGATAAGGTTCATGGACCTAGCCGTGATTGGCTCAAGATAGTTAAGAGCGCATCTGCCAGGACCAAGATTTCGCAATGGTTCAAAAAAGAGATGCGAGAAGAAAATGTTGTCCGCGGCAAAGAGGTTGTGGAAAGAGAAATCAGAAAAACTGGTTTCCAGCCAGCGCAATTGCTGCGTGATGAGCTGCTTGAGGTAGTCCTGAAGCGTTATAATTTCAACACACTCGACGATATTTACGCTGCCATCGGATATGGCGGCCTCTCTGCTGGTAAAATCGTCCCCAGACTACGAGATGAGCATATTCGCAAATTGTCTGATGATGAACGTTTCAAGCTGGGCTACAGAATTTCTTCCGGAGGTCAGGTTGTCTATAGTCCTACAACAACAGTCATTGACGAGGCACAGACTCTGCCGCGTTCGGCGAAGCCGAAACAGAGTCGCCGCTATGATCATGGCATCGTTGTAAAGGGCATTGATAATTGCCTGGTCAAGATGTCTCGCTGCTGCAGTCCTGTACCGGGTGACCCTATCATCGGTTATGTTACCAGGGGAAAAGGCGTAGCCGTTCATAGAACTGACTGTACAAATATCAGGCATTTGCTTGAGGCTGCGGCTGGTTCAGGTGTAGACGCTGAGAAGGCCTCACGTCTGATTGATGTTGCCTGGTCTCAGGAAGATACCAGCTCAACCTATCAGGTAGAGCTCAAGATCCTGGCACGTGACAGAAGGCATCTGCTTGGAGATATTTCCAATGCGATCGCTGAGGAGAAGGTATCTATTCTGTCTGGTCAGATGACTGCCATGAAGGATGTCACGGCCACACTGGTGATGTCGGTAGAAGTCAGCAGCCAGCAACAGTACGATCGTCTGCTAGGCAGAATAAAAGCCGTTAAGGATGTTATCGAGGTACGCAGAGGTCACTGATAGCCCTGCAATATTAGAGAATGAATGAGGAGGATGGCTGCATGGAGGTTTTGGAAAAAATATCCACAGCGCTGCAAAAGAGAAAGGTCAAAGAGATCAAGTCTCTGGTGCAGGAAGCAATTGATGCCGGTATCCCGGCAGAGAAAATACTAAATGAAGGCTTGATTGACGGCATGAATATTATTGGCACTAAGTTCAAAAATGGTGAGATATATGTGCCTGAGGTTATGATGTCGGCCCGAGCTATGAAAGATGGCACAGAGCTTCTTAAGCCTATGCTGATTTCAGCCGGCGTCGAAGCCTGCGGTATCGTTGTCATCGGCACTGTAGAAGGTGATCAGCATGATATCGGTAAAAATCTGGTTGCGATGATGATGGAGAGCAAAGGCTTCGAGGTGATTGATCTCGGAACCAATGTAACCGCCGATAAATTCATAGAAATTGCTATCGAGAAGAAGGCTGATTTTGTTTGCTGTTCAGCGCTGCTGACCACAACAATGATCAATATGAGAAAGGTCGTGAAGAAGGCTGAGACAGCTGGCGTCAGAGACCAGTTTACCATCATGGTCGGTGGAGCTCCTGTTAATGCTGATTTCGCCTCGAAGATCGGAGCTGATATCTATACACCGGATGCCGGTTCTGCCGCCGAAGCCGCTATGACTGTATTAACAGCAAGAAAATGAGATTGTTTTTACCATTTTATAAAATATAAAAGGACCGGCTGGTTTGCACACAGCCGGTCTTGTTTTTTGTTGAATTAAACAAGGATTAGATCTCGATTACGGATACCAGGATCATCGGGCGACGGCGTGTTCTCTCGAACAGCAGATCGCGCAGCTGATCTCTCAGTGCACCGCTGCTTATCATCGCGGCCAATGGTTTATTGCCGCTGGCAGCTTTTGCTGCGAATTGATTGATTTTGCGGCGGCATTCAACGATTGTTTTCTCCACTTCGCTCTCATAAATAAAGCCCTTGGCCTGTAAATCTGGCTGACCGATAATCTCACCGGTTTTGGAATCTATGGCAATGAAGACAGCGACAATACCATCGTCTGCCAGCAGCAGGCGATCACGCAGCACCAGGCTGTCAACATCACCCATGCCAGAACCGTCGATCAGAATACCGGCGGCATTGGTAAATCCACCAATTCTGGCATTGCCATTTTGGTATTCAAAAATATCGCCATTATTCAGCAGGAATATATTTTCCCACGGAGCCCCCATACTGTTAGCAAGCTCGGCATGCTTATAAAGATGACGGTACTCACCATGTCCGGGTATGAAGTATTTGGGTTTAACCAGCTGATGCAGGAGCTTGAGTTCTTCCTTGTAAGCATGGCCGGAAACATGTATCTCACTGAGTGATTCGTAAATAACATGTGCGCCACGTTTAAACAGCTCGTTGATAACGCGGTAGATAGGCTTCTCATTGCCTGGAATAGCACTTGATGACAGGATAACGGTGTCGCCGGGAATGATCTCTATCTTTCTATGCTCAGAAAAAGCCATTCTGGTCAGAGCGGACATAGGCTCGCCCTGGCTGCCTGTTGTAATGAACACCAGCTCATCCGCATCATATTTATCGATCTGATTAACATCGATCAGCGTGTCGGGATCCATTTTGATATAGCCTAGCGAATTGGCAGCGTTGAAAACATTTAGCATACTACGGCCAAGCAGTGCTACCTTGCGCCCGTACATCTCGGCAGCTGTAAATATCTGTTGCAGCCGGAAGATGTTTGAGGAAAAAGTCGCGACAAAAATTCTGCCTTCAGCTTTTGCAAATAGATCGGCAAAAGTCTCGCCGACCTTGCGTTCAGAAGAAGTATAGCCGCTACGTTCGACATTTGTGCTATCAGCTATCATCAGCAGAACGCCTTCAGCACCGATCTGGGCTATTCTTGCCAGATCAGCAGGGCCTCCGTGGATAGGTGTATAGTCGATTTTGAAATCGCCTGAGTGAAATACAATTCCGGCTGGCGTTCTGATTGCCAGAGCATTAGCATCAGCGATGCTATGATTGGTGTGGATAAATTCGACATTGAATACACCGGCATCTATGCGGTCGCCGTCACTGATCGGGTGGAGATCTGCGTTTTTGACCCCTGTTCCTCTGTCATTAAGCTTATTGCGCACAAGCTCAATGGTTAGCTTATTGCCATATATCGGAACATTGTACTCCTTGCACAGCCAGGGCAGAGCTCCAATATGATCCTCATGACCATGTGTCAGAAACACTGCCTTAAGCTTATGTTTGTTGCTGCTAAGATAAGAAAAGTCAGGAATGACGATATCGATACCTGGCATATCTTCTTCAGGGAAGCCGATGCCGCAATCGACAACGATCATATCATTTCCATACTCGATAACGGTCATGTTTTTGCCGATTTCGCGCATGCCTCCTAGTGGAATTAGTTTTAGCATACCGTTTCCTGCAGATTCCTGCTGCTTATTTGGATTATTGGCAGGTTTACGCTGCCCCGATGGGCGACGATTGCCAGTCTGTTTCGACTGTGTGCTCGCCACATTACCTGCATTAGGTTTGCTCTTGCCGCGTCTGCTAGAAGGATTTCCCCCCGCAGAGGCTTTTGCAACCGATGCAGGAGCAGATGCCTGACTCTTATTATGAGTCGGCTGTCCGCTCTGGTTATTTTGTTTTGATGGCATGAAATTATTTCCTCCGGTTTTCTGTAAAATTTTATTCTGTATACATAATAGCACGTTAGTATGAGCAAAGGAATAAAAATGATCAATAACAGGCTTGCGTCACCTGTGTTTCCGTGATAGAATACATCAGTGCAAAAATTCAGACGGGATAAGTCTGTGCAGGAGGTGAAAAGAATGCCGAATATCAAATCTGCTATCAAGCGCGTTAGCGTTTCAGAGAAGAAAACTGCTGTCAATAAAATGTACAAGAGCAATCTGCGTACTGCAGTTAAGAAGACATATACTGCTATCGAGACATCAGCTGATGATTCTGCCGAACTGGTAAAAGACGCTCAGGTAAGGATCGACAAAGCTGCAGGCAAGGGCTATATGCACAAGAATGCTGCTGCACGTCAGAAATCTCGTATGGCTAAGGCTTATAATAAGGCGAGCAAGGCTTAAGGCACTTGATCATCTTGTAAAAATGTTTTGAAGAGGCTGTTTCGGCAATTGACCGAGGCAGCTTTTTTGTTTTCCAGATCATATAAGAAGAGACCAGCTGCTATCATGCATGCCGGTCTCTTTTTCACAAAATGAATTTGAATTATTATCAGTCCAAAGTCAAACGATGATAGACCTTTTTCCCCTTGCGGATGATTGCTTCATTGTTGGCAAAATCAGATTTTACTACAACTCTGGCGAAGTCATTTATCTGCTCGTCGTTCAGGTAGACACCGCCCTGTTGGATCAACCTGCGGCCCTCACCTTTTGACGGGATGAGTTTTGCTTCAAGCATTATATCGAGCAACGAAGGTCCCTGATCCAGAACATCTGCACTGATCGAGGTCGAAGGCATATCATCAGAACGTCCACCACGCTCGAAGAGATCTTCAGCCTGTTTTTTGACGCCGTCGGCGGTTTCGCGTCCATGAACGATCGCGGTAACTTCCCAGGCCAGTTTTTTCTTGGCATCGTTGATCGCTGCGTCCTCAAGTCTGGCATATTCAGCAATCTCCTCCATAGGCATAAATGTCAGGAGCTTCATGCAGTTTATGACATCAGCATCATCAATATTGCGCCAATACTGGTAAAAGTCGAAGGGCGTGGTTTTGTTTGGATCAAGCCAGACTGCACCACCGGCGGTTTTACCCATTTTGGTCCCGGCGCTGGTTGTCAGAAGCTTAAATGTCATACCAAATGATGAACCCTGATCCTTGCGCCTGACCAGGTCAACACCAGCAAGTATATTAGACCACTGATCATCGCCGCCGAGCTGAAGCTGGCAATTATGTTTGCGGAAGAGCATCAGAAAATCATAGGCTTGCAGCAGCATATAGTTAAACTCAAGGAAGGTAAGCCCTTTTTCCAGTCGCTGCTTATAGCATTCCGCTGTCAGCATACGGTTAACGGAAAACTGTGAGCCGATATCGCGGATGAATTCAATATAATTCAGATCAAGCAGCCAATCGGCATTGTCGACCATGATTGCTTTGTCAGTACTGAAGTCGATCAGTATCTTCATCTGTTCCTTGAAACGGTCAACATTGTGTTTAATCGAATCAACAGTTAGGACCTGACGCAGATCACTTCGTCCGGAAGGATCGCCGATCATTCCGGTACCGCCGCCCAGAAGAGCTATCGGCTTATGGCCTGCCTGCTGCATATGAGCCATAACCATCATCTGTACGAAGTGTCCGACATGGAGGCTGTCTGCCGTCGGATCGAAGCCAATATAGAAGACTGCGCCTGGTTTGCCAAGAAGCTCTCTGACTTCCTGTTCATGTGTTACTTGTGCGAGATAGCCTCGTTCCTTCAATGTGTCGAAGACATTCTGTGCCATAAATATATGCTCCCTTTCTTGATTTCGATTTGAACTATTTTAGCTGATTACGACTTCGGTGTCAAAATCACTGCCACAGGCAAGTCCTGCGGCCAAAGCCCTGATATCGGTCGCCAGCAGATCATATGACGCCTGCTGCATTATCTGGCTGTCGCGGCCAAATTCCAGAAAATCAGATGCTCTGGTAATAATAGGCAAAGAGGCGTATTTGCGCATCAGCTTAAGCAGATGACGACCTTTCTTGTTAAACCCGAGGATTCTTATATATTGAGCTGATGAGTGCATCGCAATCTCGTCATCGGCCTTGATCTGCATAAGCATCGCGATCAGCGCACGTTGGATTCTGGTACGAGGGAATCTTCTGGTATCTGCCTGTTCAAGCAGTGCGGTGAGTCTGCCTTCTGCACTTTTGTTAGGCCGTCTGGCAGCTTCGGCCAAACGTCTGCCCAGACCCTCTTGCATATGCGCGTATTGATCAAGTAGCTCCGGATCTGTGGCTCTAAGCTGAGTCAGAATTTGCGGTGCCAGATCTTCAGGCAGGATCAGTCTTCTGCCGGCTGACGAAGAAGCCAGCAAAACTGCCAGTGAAGAAGGCGGCATATGACCAGATAGGGTTTTTACCAGTCTGGCTTCCAGAGCACCCGACTCGTTACTGCCAAGCTGTTCTGAAATTTCACGACGGATAGCACTGGCACTGGCATAAGACAAATCAGAAGGCAGAGCTGCGTCATTATAATCACGCCCCTGTCTTGGCAGAGTCATGGCCTTTGGTCTTCTTCTGCTGTCTAGTCTAGCCAATGCCTGCAGGTACTCTACTGCCAGAATATTATTTGACTGCTCGAGCAGAGAGGCTATTTCCGGACCTATGACTTGAGCGGCAGCCTTCTGTCTGGCCGCTGGCCATGATAAACCTTGATCAAGATTGTCCCGGAAGATTTGTTTATATATGTCATTTTCATCACTGAGTACTGCTGCCAGATCAGTAAGCTCTTCAAGCTGGCCGCTCTCACTGCCGAAAACTATTGTTTGTACGATTCCGGTTGCTGCCAGCAGCTCAACTCCACCGCGCGCGAATCGGCCCGCACTGGCTGAGGCGAAAACCTGTGGCAGCTCAATAACAAGATCGACGCCACAAGCCATGGCTGCTGCTGCCCTGTCCCATTTGTTCATAATTCCCGGCTCGCCTCGCTGTGTAAAAGAGCCGCTCATAACAGCGACTGCAGCACAATCACTGCCTAGTATACGGCGAGCTTCACTAAGCTGCCAGGCATGGCCGTTATGAAATGGATTGTATTCAGCTACGATGCCGAAAGTTTTCATGCTATTTAGATGCGCGACTGCAGATGCAGCGCTGCTCCTTTCTTATGAAGAGACGTCCCGACAAGGTGCGTTTTGTCTCGGTGCTTTAGTGCTATAATACATTATCAGCAGCTAAGTTGAAACCGCGTACAGTCATGGCGGGCAAATTATCTACGGCAGGTGGAATATGTCATCATCCGGCAGGAAAAAAGCGATATTAGTAATAATTACGATTTTGATACTGATAGCAATTGCTGCGACGATATTTTTTGTATTGCGCGCAAAAGGATTTTTTCAAGATGAAGAGCTGCCTTCTCCGAAGTGGCAGTTTGCTGGAAGCGCTCAATCTGCTGACGATGAATTGGTTGTCGCCGGAGATCGCAGTGATAAGCTTGAGTCCAGATTACTCAAGCTGTGTGAAACTGAGTATGGTCTGGCAGCATGGTACAGACTGCCTGTTCGCAGCGAAGAGCTGCCTGCTGAAAGATCGGTCCGATTCAATAGCAGTGATCAGCTGCTCTATGGACGCTTCCTTGCTGAACAGAAGAGGATGGATGAATTTGACGATTGGCATATTAGGTTTAAGAGACACTATATATACGATAACAAGACAGTCGCTTATATCGAAATCAATGAACAGTCAGAATTAGTACCAGCGGCTGCCTCATTTGAAACTATGTTTGATTATATTTCAGTATTGATGACAGCTTATCAGTCTAAACCACAGAAAAACATTTGGCAGGAGATCGAATCTCTTTCGGATATTTTACTGACGGATTTTGCAGATGGTATCCCTGAGCCTGATCTGCAGCTGGCAATACCGACTGTCGCGCCAGCCCCTGACCCTGCGGCTACGCCTACCCCTATACCAGTAATAACGCCGACACCTGAACCGGCGCCTGTTTATAGTTTGATCAGACTAGCATCGATTGATCTGCAGACGATAAATCAGCTCACCGAGGTAGATCAGAAATGGCAAGTTATTTATGAGAAGTGGTTAGCTATCGTTTCCGATGGTCTCATAAGCGAACAGTTACCCTTATATGCTCTTGCAGTTTGGCCGGATATGAATAATTATCTGAATTTTGTCGGCGAAGGCGGGTCTGTGGACAGTATGGAGTCAATAATAACCACCTTGCATCTGGCGCAGGCAGGTGCGGCAGATCAGAGTTCTCTGCGCTGGATAAATGATCAGCTTCTGAACAACTTCGTGATTTATGATGCATATAATATTATTCAGGGTCACCCGATGGCTCAGATTGAAAATCCTTCGATCTATGGTCTGACGGCCAGACTTGGTCGGGTTTTAAATGACAAAACACTATATGACAAATCCATTAATCGTCTAAACTGGCATACTGCCACAAGTCAGAGGTCTGATGCGCTTGATGCAATTTTCCGACAGGATGAGAATGATGTTGTGACAATCTGGGCTGAAGATAATCTCAGAGCGCTTTTAGCTTATAAATAGCTGATAAGTATCTCAATATGCGTTTAGCATGCATATTGTTCATGCTAATTGTTACACAGAGGAACCAAGCGTTAATAAGTAGCAAAGCAACTGCCATCAAAATGAAATATTTGCTTCTAAGAATCAGTGGACAAGTATGCTACAATGGATTTAGTTCTAATTATTACCGTATATTTACAATAAATAGTGTGCATATTTATGCATAAACATGCGACCGGGAGGTAATAAAGGTGCAAGAACTCAGACAACGGTGTAACGAGCTTGATCAGCTAATGAGTAGTCTCAATGGTGTGATAGCAGCAAAAACAGTAGTAGAGAATGATGAAATCACAGATATTCATATATTGAGTGATTCGACCAAATCACCGAAACAGCTTGTACGAGATGTACAGTCAGCTGTTATGGCTAGATTAGGAAAAACTGTAGACTATAAATTAGTCAGTATCGCTCAGGTTGATAAGAATCTGGTAGTTCCTGTTGATGAAGTGCCTATTCCGGAGATCAGACTAAGTCTTGCGAAAATTTCGACCTCACTTGAGGGCAGTCATATTGAGACGACAGTTATGCTGCGTCACAAAGACAGACTATTCAGTGGCAGTACAAAAAGCACTATCACAGGCAGAAATGGCGCGATAGCATCTGCCAATGCCTGCATAGCTGCTGTCAAGGAGTATCTGAATGAACCCGGGCAGATCAGCCTGTTAGAACTTCAGAAAACACAGATTGGCGGAAATAGCTGCATCAGCGTTGCTTTGACTTTTGCCGCTGATAAATATGAAGGACAGTATTTCGGCATCGCCCAAATTAAGTCACAGGAGCTTGAGGTTCAGGCTGCTGCGATGGCCGTCTTGTCAGCACTTAATCGTGTGCTGGGAGTCTGCGGTGGAGATGACTGAGTAATCCTGCAGCTTTTTAGCTGCTAATTAATTTTGATTTGTTTTGACAGATCGGCTGAGCGGAGCGGAACAACCTGTTTTATATAGCGTGAAGACAGAGTCTATAACAGGAGGTTGTTCATAATGAAACTTAGAAAAGTTCTGACAGTCGTTGGCACAATTCTGGCACTTATAGTTGCTACAGGCGCTAACTGGAGATGGATCTAAAGATCCAATAGGTATAAGAAATTTTCACAATTCTGCCGATCTGTCAATTCAATATACATGATTTGCTAATATAAAGGTTATAGATGAGGGGAAGAGACTGGAGTAATATGAAGAGAGCAACACGGATATTTCTGTTTATTATTATCAGTGCTGGACTTGCGATACTTGCGTATTACACCTTGTCTGATATTTCTCATATTGCTCAAATCTTTACAGGTGTAATCTTCATGAGTGCTTTAGGTGCTGTAGCTGAGTCGCAGAGTGTAGCAATTGATGAGAATAAAGCGATATCAATTGCTGTTGCAATTAATCTAAGCGCTCTTCTGATATATGGTTCTGCCGGGGCTGTTTGGGTTGCGTTTGCCACTGCCTTTTTTTCTGTAATGGATTATGGTAGAGGTCATAAAGAACATCTTTTTAATACGCCAGTATACAAGAGCCTGTTCAATTCATCAAATTATATTCTCTCTATTGCAGCTGCAGCCTTGACTTATCGTTATTTGGGCTGTCTCTT
>JAAYFZ010000352.1 GCA_012727965.1 Clostridiaceae bacterium | reverse complement strand
CCTAACAGTAGTTTGCCATTTGTTGAGACGACAGCTCGTCCTACAACTGTTGAGACCGAAGAAACGACTGTTGTTGAGACGACAACTGTAGAAGTAACTACTACTGTGACAGAGACGACGACTGTTGAGACGACGACTGCTGTGACAACCGCTACAATTGAGACGACAACAGATGATGGGTCGGAGGTAACACCAACACCAGCATCTGAGGCAACTCCAACACCAGCACCAGATCTGACACCAACACCTATGTTAACACCAACAATATCACCAACACCGTCGCCAACAACATCTGCCGCAGCCGGCGGTGGAGAACAGCCGCCACAGATTGACAACGGTAGTGATGAAGAGACTTCAGCAGCCTGATATAGCATTAGACATAATGGAGAGACATGATTACTGACATTATAATTTTGATTCTAATAGTAATAATGGCCTGGACAGGCTGGCGCCGGGGACTACTCATGAGCGTCCTCAGTTTCGCAATGACTCTGGTCTCACTGGCAGCCGTCTGGTTCCTGATGGGACCGGCATCGCGACTGCTGGAGAAGCTGCCATTGCTCGAACCTCTGGCTGCTAAAATAGATGATGCCCTGATAGGGCCAATGCAGACTGCCGGCGGATCAGTGGCTGAAGCCGTAGCTGATCTTGGACTCCCGCCGCTGGCAGAGTCGCTCCTGACTGATCGCTTCACAGATACTGTCACGAATGAAACAGCCTGGCAGGAGCTATCCGCTCTTGTGTTTCGCATGACTCTATCTGCAGGACTGTTTTTACTTCTATTTGTTATTGTTATGGTTCTGGTTATTCTTATCGGCAGCAAACTGACTAAGTTAATGGATCATCTGCCTTTATTGGGTACAGCGAATAGATTTGCCGGTCTTCTGATCAATCTGCTTCTGATAATTCTTGTGATACATGCCATTATTTATGCAGCAGCTCTGCTTTCGCCATTGTGGCCGGCCGCAGGAGATCTGGTTCAAAATTCAAGGATATTATCCTGGTTCTATGAGTCTGAACTCTGGCAAGGCCTCTTGGACACAATTTTTTCATAATTGCCTCCCTTGACAAATCTGTTGAAAAACAATATATTAGACTCTGGAATTAGCACTCATAGTACAAGAGTGCTAATTCTATAAAATGATTGTTAAATTGATCAATAAAGGAGGCAAAAATCATGACAATTAAACCTTTGGGTGACAGAGTAGTCATCAAGATGATCGAAATGGAAGAAACGACAAAGAGCGGAATCGTTCTGCCTGGCTCAGCCAAGGAGAAACCGCAGGTAGCTGAGATAGTTGCTGTTGGTCCTGGTGGAGTTGTTGATGGCAAGGATGTAGTTATGGAAGTTAAACCTGGCGACAAAGTGCTTATCAGCAAATATGCAGGTACAGAAGTGAAAATGGACAACGTTGAGTACACAATACTCAAACAGGGTGATATCCTGGCAATTGTTGAATAGTAAACTTAAAATTCTAATACAAAGAGATTAACCTAACAGGAGGTAATGCTATATGGCTAAAGATCTAAAATATGCAGAAGAAGCCAGACGTTCACTAGAGGCTGGCGTAAATAAACTGGCTGATACAGTGAAAATCACTCTTGGTCCTAAGGGCAGAAATGTTGTTCTGGATAAGAAATTCGGTTCACCGGTCATCACAAATGACGGTGTAACGATCGCAAAAGAAATCGAGCTGGAAGACCGCTTCGAGAATATGGGCGCACAGCTGGTAAAAGAAGTCGCCACTAAAACAAATGATGTTGCCGGTGATGGTACAACAACAGCAACACTGCTGGCTCAGGCAATTATTCGTGAAGGTCATAAGAATATCGCAGCAGGCGCTAATCCTATGATTCTGAGAAAAGGCATCATGCAGGCAGTTGAAGAGGCCGTCAAGTCGGTTCAGGACAGCGCCAAGAAGATCTCAGGCAAGAAGGACATTACTCGTGTAGCAGCTATTTCAGCTGACGACAGCTATGTAGGCGAACTGATTGCTGATGCTATGGAGAAGGTTACAGCTGATGGCGTCATAACTGTTGAAGAATCGAAGACAATGGGCACAGAGCTCGAAGTAGTTGAAGGCATGCAGTTTGACCGTGGTTATGTTTCAGCTTATATGGTAACTGATACTGACAAAATGGAAGCTGTCATGGATGAACCTTATATCCTGATAACTGACAAGAAAATCAGCGCAATTCAAGACCTGCTGCCAATTCTTGAAAAAGTAGTACAGACAGGCAAGAGACTTGTCATCATTGCTGAAGATGTTGAGGGTGAAGCACTTTCTACTCTCGTAGTAAATAAGCTTCGCGGCACTTTTACATGTGTTGCCGTTAAGGCTCCTGGCTTCGGTGATAGAAGAAAAGCTATGCTTCAGGACATCGCAGCTCTGACAGGCGGCGAAGTTATTACGGATGAGCTCGGTCTTGATCTTAAGGAAACTACGATCGAACAGCTCGGACGTGCACGTCAGGTCAAGGTTCAGAAAGAGAATACGATCATTGT
>JAAYFZ010000351.1 GCA_012727965.1 Clostridiaceae bacterium | reverse complement strand
TTATTATAGCTGTTATTGCGAGGGTCAGATACACTGGCATAGGTTGGATCAAAGGCATTAGTAACATCAGCGGATAGCAGAGCGCTATTCACAAGAGCAAGCTGGAAGTCCAGCTGTGATGGCACAGCATTCTCTGGCAGGCTTCTTGCATAGAGTTCATAAAGCAGATATTCATATAGCCTGGATTGAGCGCCTGTATTGCCGTCGCTGCCGATTTCTTCCTTATCAAACAGCAGACAAACTGCTGTTTTCTCTGTCTTCTCGAGGTTTGTCAGAGCGCTCATTGCTGTATAGGCACATACTCTGTCATCCTGTCCATAAGCACCGATGAAGCTAGCATCAAGACCAACGTCCCGCGCTTTTTGAGCTGGTACTATCTCGATTTCGGCAGTAACCAGATCTCTCTCTGTTATGCCGTACTTCTTGTTTAGAAGCTGCAGGATAGCAAGCTTGAAGCGGCCGGAGGTTTCCTTATCGGGATAAGGCAGACCACCGATGAGAATATTCAGGTCTTCGCCTTTTATTACTTCTGTTGCCTTGCGCGACATCTGTTCTGAGCCTAAATGAGGAAGCAGATCTGTAACAGTGAGAACTGGTTCATCATCATTCTCGCCAATACAAATTGTCATAGGGCTGCCGTCCTTCAAAAACACGATACCATGCATTGCCAGAGGTATAGCTGCCCACTGATATTTCTTGATTCCGCCATAATAATGTGTTTTCATCAGGACCAGTTCATTATCCTCATAAATCGGGTTTGGTTTAAGATCAAGTCTCGGAGCATCAATATGAGCGCCAACAAGATTCATACCTTCAGTGATCGGTTTACGGCCGATAACTGCAGCAGCCATGGCTTTGCCCTTGATATTCTTATAGACCTTATCTCCCGGCACCAGATTCTCTTTGCTGCCAAGCTCGACATAACCTAATTCCTCAAGTGTTTCGACCATTACTGTCACAAATTCGCGTTCAGTTTTTGCCAGATCAAGAAATTTCTTATATTCCTCAGCAAAAGAATAAGCAAACTCTTTGTCGTCATTACTGACGATATCCCAGAGGTTCTCGTACTCCATGCCTAACTCTTTTTTTAGTTTTTTGATTTTTTCATTGTTCTCTGTTTTCTTGGTTCCAGGTTTACTAGTAAGTTTTTTTTCTTCCTTCATCATATTTACAGTGCCCGCAAGATGATTTTTTGAAATAGTCGGGCACATACTCCTTTCCAGACAGAGAAGATTATATCACAATCTTCAATAAACATAGGCATCTATGATACGGTAAAAGTCACGAGAACCCTTGTGACCATGACAGTGTCAGTTATCTGATATATAATCTATATAGTTTTCATTTATTTGATTCGAGGTAAAATATGCTATTTGATACACACTCACATGTCAAGCCATGGTCTCATGATTCAAGTCAGACGATCGAGCAGCTGCTCGACGACACCGCAAAAAAAGGTCTAGCAGGAATCTGTCTCACTGATCATTATGAAAAAGATATGTTCTATGAGCGCGGTTATGAGGATATATTTGATCCTGATGATTATTTCGCTGCCCTCTCTCCACTGCGACTTGATCCGAAAACGGCTGCAGCTCAGGGCAAACCGGCTTTTCTTATTGGTGCTGAGCTGGGCTGGTTGCCGCATCTTTGTAATCATTTGCTCTGGCTTACGGCCAGCTATCCTTTTGACAGTATAATCATGTCGATGCATGTGTTTGATGGCAAAGATCCTTATGTTGATGAGCATTTTTTCGACGAAGGTATCGAGAAGGTATATCCTAAGTCGATTGCGGCCATGCTGGAAATGATAACATCGGTCAGCGATTATGATATACTGGGGCATTTTGATTATGTCTCGCGTTACTATAAACAAGGCAATGCCAAGATGCTCTATAAACATGCTCCTGACGAGTTTGACAGCTTATTTAGAAAATTATCAGAGGATGGTAAATGTCTTGAGATCAATACCAAAACAACTGTTCGAATGCGCTCTATGGGCTATTCCTATGCGGAGAGCTTCCCCGATCAGGCATTTATCAGAAGATTTCTGGAACTTGGCGGTGAACATATCTCTATTGGCTCAGACAGTCATCATTATGGAGATTCCGCTTTGATCTTCGACGAGATGAAGGATTGGCTGATTGCAGCTGGTGTAAACAAGCTTACTTATTTTGTTGATCGCGAACCAGTAGAGTACAAAATCTATTAAATTCATTAAATGACATTAAGAATAAGAGGCCTGTACATTTCGCAAACGTACAGGCCTCTTTTTTGTGATTTTATGTATCAATTACTTGATTTTGGGTTTTTTACCAATTTTCTCAAGCATCAGCTGAAGAGTAACTGTCCTGTTATAGGTATATTTCTTATAGCTCTCCTTCAACTCTTTGTTCAAAGCAATCATTATCATGATAAGAATAATGGAAAAAGGCAAGCCCATTATTAATACCGCTGACTGAATTGTTGTCAGAGCCTTCTCTCCACCAATAAGCAATACTGACAGAGCAATGGCACCCTCCATAGCCGCCCAGAAAATTCTCTGGACCTTTGGTGGTTCGGCACTGCCGCTGCTGGTAAGACTGCTGACGACAAAAGAACCAGAATCACTGCTCGTAACGAAGAAAATAACTATAGCTACGATTGTAACTATTGAGATAATCGTTCTTAATAGTCCGCTGTCTGTAAGGTACTTAAACATTTCGAATATGGCAGTCGACATATTATTATTGATTGCCTTCTCTATTGCACCTTCATATATTTCATTGAGTTTGACTCCTGTTGCTCCTAGAATAGTCATAGCTGAAGTAATAATAATCGTTGGCAGCACTATAGCACCGAGAGCAACTTCGCGTACCGTTCTTCCTTTCGAAATCCTGGCAATAAATGTGCCGACAAATGGCGTCCATGAAATCCACCAAGCCCAATAGAACACTGTCCATCCTGCCTGCCAGGCCTTCTCAGAAGGTTCGACAGCTGTATACATTGCCACTTGAAAAAATTCGCGTAAATACAGTCCCATACTGGAAAGATAAGTGGACAATATATATACCGTTGGCCCGATAAGCAGTATTCCCAGAAGCAGAAGTCCGCTGACAACCATATTTACTTCACTTAATATCTTAATACCTTTGTTAATTCCGCTTACTACAGACAATGTAGCAA
Source organism: Clostridiaceae bacterium (assembly GCA_012727965.1). GTDB lineage: Bacteria > Bacillota > Clostridia > Saccharofermentanales > UBA5734 > JAAYFZ01. The sequence goes on along the minus strand of JAAYFZ010000351.1, from coordinate 313 downwards.
AGGTTGTAATTATTACTATTAAGATGATCTGAACAATTGGGTCAAAAGGTAGTCCCGTCAAATAGCTTAATCCGGAATTGATCTGTTGTGCTCCCAGTCCCAATGATGTTGCCAAGCCAAATAGCACTGACAATACTGCAACAGTATCAATTATGTCGCCAAGTATGCCATATATTTTTTCTTTTATCAGTGGATAAAACAATGATCTCGGAGCAAAAGGCAACTTCTTATTATAGGCAAAATAACTTAATCCAATTGCTACCAGCCCGTAGGCAGCCCAGGCATGCCCGCCCCAATGCATGAACATGACTTT
>JAAYFZ010000350.1 GCA_012727965.1 Clostridiaceae bacterium | reverse complement strand
GTTTCATCCTGGAAACAGCAGCGGCAGCGAGTGAATTATTTTTGTATATATCATGTGATTATATCACAAAATCAAGCTCTAAATGGCGGCAAAAGCTACGCTTTCAGCGCATTTTTTAATTATAGGGCAAGACCTTTTTCATCATATTCTTCAGCTTCAGGATTATGCCTGAATGCAGCTGTGAAATCCTCGATTCTGTAAGATCTAGTACGGCACCGATTTCGCGCAATGTCAGTTCATCGAAATAGTAGAGATTGAGAATGATCTGCTCACGCTCTGAGAGCTGCTCAATTGCTTCTTTTAGTATTTCCTGAAATTCTTTGCCCTCAAGCTCTCTGTCGAAGGCCGGATCAGTTTTGAATTGATATTCATCAGTAACGGCATCTGTGAGTAATTCGTCAAGATGGAGAACATTTAGGAAATGTGCCTCACCGAGTATTGATTGCAGATCATCAAGCGGCATCTCCAAATAATCGGATAGTTCCTGCTCAGAGGGCATTCGGCCAAGCTGCTGTGCCAGCTCATCATTTGTCTGCTCGACTTGCTTAATTTTTGTCCTGACATGAACGGGTGCCCAGTCCTGTTGACGCATATAATCGATAACTGAACCGCGGATTCTGATCTGGGCATAGGTCTCAAACTTGACCTCACGCTGAGGATCAAACTTGTCGACAGCATCTATCAGACCAAGAACTCCACAGCTGATCAGATCATCATAATCATGGTAGCTGCGGCTGGCCGGGAATAGCCTGCCGACGACACGCTTGACCAGAGTTATATAATTCATGATCAGTTCATTTCTGGCTTCCTGGTCATTTTTTTGCTTATATGCTTGCCATAGCTCATCCATGTTCGATACTCACCATCCCCTCTGCGTGAATCTCAATGGCTGAATCTATTTCATTATATGACAAAACTGCCAGCTCCGGGGACATTTGCTCGACCATTCGCTTAAAATGTGGTCTGACTGCAGGAGATGTCAGGACAACAGGGCTGATACCAACTGACATCATACGCTCTAGAGAAGAGCGCAGATTATGCAGCAGACGCTGTATCTGATCCGGCGACAGAGCGACAAAGGAGCCTTGCTCTGTTTGGCGCAGACGTTCGATGATCAGCTGCTCGAGCTGTGGATCAAGCGTAATAACTCTGGCCTTGCCATCGCCGACGAAGCGCTTACTGATAGTTCTCTTAAGCCTCTGGCGGCTGTATTCGATCAGCATATCTGTGCTTCTGGTCGCACCGGCATAATCTGACAGCGTCTCAAGGATCGTGCCCATATCGCGGATCGATACGCCTTCACGCAGCAGTCCGGCCAGAACCTTCTGAACCTCACCTAATGTGAACAGCTTGGGGATGACCTCATCGACCAGAGCCGGCTGCGACTGGCGCAGATTGTCGACCAATGTCTGGACCTGCTGACGGTCAAGCATCTCACTGGCATGACGTTTAAGAAGCTCTGAGAGATGTGTTGCCAGAACTGATGGCGGATCGACGATCGTATAACCGGCCAGCTCTGCTTTTTCTCTTTCTGTCTTGGCGATCCAGATCGCCGGCAGACCAAAAGCAGGTTCAACAGTCTCGATGCCTTTTACCGGGATGCGGCTCTCTTCTGCGTTCATAGCCAGGTAATGATCAGCCATGATCTCGCCGCGGGCTATTTCTTCGCCGCGGATGCGGACAACATATTCATTTGTTTTCAATAGAACATTATCTCTTAGCCTGATGCCCGGGATTATAAGACCCAGATCCATGGCGCATTGACGTCTGATCATGACCACACGGTCGGATAGGTCGCCGCCCTGGCTGGCATCGGCTAACGGAATCAGCCCATAACCGAATTCAAGCTCGATCGGGTCGACGCCCAGAAGCGTCACGACATTTTCCGGTTTTCGGCTCTCGCGGGCGATCTCCTCTGCTGATGTATCAGGAATCGGAGCAGTCTTAGCCTTGATAACATTATTTCTCACGATCGTTGCCATAACGAACATGAAGATAGCCAGCATCCAGATCGGCAATTTCGGCAGACCAGGTATCAGGCTCAGCGCGATTATGATGACACCGGCTGAGTAGAGAACCGTTGGCTGGCCGAAGAGTTGACTGGAAATTTCTGAACCAAGATTATCCTCAGAGGCAGCCCTGGTGACAATGATACCGGTTGCTGTTGAGATCATCAGTGAAGGGAGCTGGCTGACGAGACCGTCACCAACTGTGGCTAGCGTATATTTACTTACTACCTCACCTAGTGCCAGGTCCGAGGTCATCATGCCGATAATGATACCACCGACGACATTGATGATCGTAACCAGGATCGAAACGATGGCGTCGCCTTTTACAAATTTACTGGCGCCGTCCATGGCGCCGTAGAAGTCAGCCTCACGCTGAATCTTGGAACGACGCAGCTTGGCCTGTTGTTCATCGATCAGACCGGAGTTCAGATCGGCGTCGATCGCCATCTGTTTACCGGGCATAGCATCGAGTGTGAATCGGGCCGCGACCTCGGCGACACGTTCAGAACCCTTGGTGATGACCAGAAACTGAATGATGATGATAATCGCGAAGATGATAACACCGACGACGATATTGCCGCCGATGACGAAACCACCGAAGGTTTTGATAACTGCACCTGCCTCGCCGTTGTTGCCGAGGATCAGTCTGGTCGATGAAATATTAAGCGCCAGTCTGAACAGAGTCAGCAGCAGCAACAGGGGCGGGAAGACCGAGAAATCGAGCGCTTCCTTCGTGAAGAGGGAGAGCAGCAGGACGGTTACGGACAGTGAAATATTGACTACAAGCAAGAAGTCAAGGATCACAGGGCTGAGCGGCACAATGATCAATATGATGATGACGAAAACGACACCAGCGATCAGTATGTCAGCAAATTTCATCAGCTCTGTCCTCCTTTCACCTTGGCTACGTAGACCAGTATTTCAGCGACTGCCTGGTACATATCTAGTGGTATTTGATGGCCGATCTTGCACTGTGCGTACAAGGCCTGGGCCAGCGGTCTGTTCTCAACTGTGATTATTTTATGTTCAGCGGCTCTCTTCTTGATCTGCTGAGCCACGAAGTTCTTGCCTTTTGCCAGGACTATTGGTGCTGATTCCTTCTCGGTATCATAACGCAAAGCGATCGCATAATGTGTCGGGTTCGTTACGACTACATCTGCTTTTGACACATCGGACATCATACGCAGCATACCCATCTGGCGCTGGATCTGCTTGATCTTGCCTTTTACCTCTGGATTTCCTTCGGTCAGCTTATATTCATCCTTGATTTCCTGCTTGGTCATCTTGAGATCCTTCTCGAATTTCCAATACTGATAGATATAATCAAACAGAGCCAGGATGATCAGGACAGCACTTGCGCGGAAGGCCAGGTTGAAGAGCATCTCGCTCAGCATGCCCATTGCTACAGGCAGGCGATAGCCCATCATTGAGGGCAGACGCCGCAGGTCATTATATATGACATTCCAGGACATGATCAGGATGATGCTGATCTTGGCCAGGGATTTCAGCAGTTCTACGATGGCGCGGCTGGAGAACATTCGCTTGGCACCGGAGATCGGATTGATCTTCTCGGGTTTTAGCTTAAGCGTTTTGGTCGTGAAGAGAAAACCAGTCTGCAATAGATTTACAACCACACCAGCCAGCATGGCAAAACCAAGAAGCGGGGCCAGGATAAGCGCGACATCCAGTAACAGACGCTGAAAATACTGCATAGTAGACAGGATCGTCAGCGGTTCATTGCCGATTCCTGTACCTGGCATATATTCGTAGAAGACATCCATGATGCCGCTTCCCATATTTCCAATTAGTATTTTGAAAACAGCGACAGTGCCGATCAGCATGAGAGCTGTGCTCATATCCTGACTTCTCAGAACATTACCCTGCTCCCTCTCGTCACGCCGCTTCTTAGGGGTCGCTTTTTCAGTTTTTTCTCCGCCTCCGCCACCGGCCACTGCTTATCCCCCCATTCCCG